>NZ_CEYNZH010000015.1:0-69754 GCF_982874595.1 Oceanospirillum sp.
CGTCTGATGAAAGAGGGACTATCTTCGAGTGCCAAAATCAATGAGATCAGAGATGAAGGTTTCCGATTCTGTTTAAATCTGCTCAATGGGCACAATGCTTCTGTTGACCTGCTTTACAACTTTTCCCCGCAATATTGTGAGCTGTCCTGTGAGGAACATCTGTCAAATTCACCCTATATCGGTGCAACTCTGGCGATGACGACGGCCTTGAATATTCCGATCATTTTAAGCTCAGAGTCGCAACACTCGCTCAGTGAGGCCGCTAAGGATCAAGTGTCTTATTGTCTTCCCGATGCTTCCAAAGCGATAAGCCAAGGCACTATCGACAGCATTTAAACTTCTAATAAGAAAGGTCAGGGATCCAATGATAAAGTACAGGGAAACTCTGTCGGGGTATTTATTCCCCGTCGTTGCCGGCGGCCTTATCCTGATAGGGGCCTTGTTGATTCTGACCGGGTGGTATCTGGAAATCAGAAGTTTTGTCAGTCCTTTCGAAGCGGGAGTGAGCCGGTTTAATACCGGACTGATGTTTCTGTTGTTGGGACTCTCTTTGATTTCATTCCCGGGAAGCCTTTTCGTTCAGCGCTTTTTTCTCTGGTTTGCCCCTACCCTGCTGCTCACCTTCTCACTAATGACGTTTTATCAGTATGTTTTCAGCCAGATCTTGGGGATTGATGAACTTTTCATCAGAGACTGGATGCCCGCAGAACAGGGACAGTTTCCCGGACGCCCTTCTCCTGCAACCTCATTGTGTTTTACTGGTTTATCACTAGCCATTATCGCAAGAAATATTGTTACGAAGACAAGCTCTGAAATAACGTATAAACAGCTCCAAGATGTTCCTGCTACGCGAATCGCTCTTGTCGTTTATGCCTCCCTTACTATGGCAACCGCAAGTACAGTAACAATTACATTGTTTGTTTGGATAACCGGAAGCTCAGATACCATCTTTGGACGCTTGTCATCGGGCCAATCACTATTAACCAGCGCTCTATTACTGATAGCCTGTGTTGGAATGATCATCAACCTGGTGTATGCAAAGCCGTTTCAAATGCACTTTTATTGGCTGCCGCAATCAATCTTTGTCGCTTTTGTCACAACAGGACTTGTTATTGCGAATAATACTCATGATAACAAAAGGCAATATTACCAGCTGGAAATCAGTAATCATCAGGCACTCATAAAAAAGCTGGCCTTTTCCGCGATCGACGATGCAATCAACAATCTGAGCAGCCTTTCCTGGTACATCGGTGACCCGATGCGTTTCCCACGACATGCCAATAAGGAATACACCCAAGGACTAGTGGGTATTGTCCTCGAAAAGCAAAAATCAGTAACAGAAACCTATGGCGAAGCGATCGAGACAAAACTGCCAGACTGCAACCGATCACCTTATCAATTGCGATGGGTTCATGACCGCCTATTGATCTCTGTGAAAGCTGCTGACTCAAATCCAAGCCGGGATCTCTGTATACATGGTTTTTTTGACCAGAATTTCTTTTTAAAGCACCCGTGGCAAGAGCTGGGATTAAAATTCACCACCCGCCTTACTCCGGCAATGCCCGGTCTCGGAGTCACCAGCCCGCTATCTGCTGAAAAAAACAGCGTCTCCATTGCGGGGCGTGATTTTGATATAACGATCAAGCCGACCTCCGCCACTGAGAAAATGTTTCATCAGGATTCCAGAGCTTTCATTATTGCTATTGCGATGTGCTTCGGGATGATTGCCGCAATTGCGGTCAGAATGCTGCTTAAATCAAGACTGCACTATGATGAGATGGCGGAGGCCAATCTTCGGCTTAAAACCCTCGAACAGCGTAATCGCAAAGTTCTTGAAATGGCTCCCGAAGCCGTATTACTGGTGGATGATTCAGGCACTATTGTTTATGCCAACCGACGCAGTTTCGAAATTTTTGGTTTTCAACCGGACCAGCTGCAGGGTGAGCCACTGGAAACACTTCTACCTGAAACACTCAGAGAGATACACAAAAAGCACCGAAAGAGGTACATAGCAGAACCTGTAACTCGTGAGATGGGGCAAAACCTTATGCTGGAAGCCTTACATGCTAACGGAACCGCTTTTCCGGTTGATATTGTACTAAGCCCCATCGAATACGGCGATAGCCGTGTTGTTATGGCTATTATTCGTGATATTTCAGACAAATTGGCCGAAAAAAGGCGTGTTGAACGAGACCTTCAGGAAAAAGAAGTCCTTCTCAAAGAGGTGTATCACCGAGTTAAAAATAACATGCAGGTTATTGCCAGTTTGCTAAAAATGCAGTCCCGCTCCAGCCAACACGAACAAACCCGATCCAGTTTGCAGGAAGCTGCCTTAAGGATATCGGCCCTGGCACTGGTTCACGAGAAGCTGTACCAATCGTCAAGCTTATCCAGAGCCAGCATACGCTCCTACATTGAAAGCCTCTCAGAGACACTGCGTCAAAGCTATCTGGGCACAACACCGCTGAAAATCAGTATTGAGGCCAGTGAGGGCGAATTTGAGCCTGAAGTCATCGTTCCTGTGGGACTTATACTCAATGAACTGATATCCAATGCAATGAAGCATGCTTTTTCACAGATGGATGACCGGGATACTTCAATCATTGATATTCGCTTTGAACATTCTGAGGCGAAGGGGCACTACACCCTAATGGTTACCGATAACGGAAGTGGAATTGAAGATATTGCGGCACTGGAAAAGAGTAAAAGTTTGGGATTGAAACTAATACGCAGCCTGACAGCCCAACTGAAAGGGAAACTTAACATAGACTCCGGAGTCACTGGCAGCTGTTTTAGTATCGAGATTCCAGAGAATGCCCTGCAGCCTTCTGCATCCCCTATGATGACCAGTGGGATAGCAGATAAGTACAGTTCGTCAGGCTAACGTCAACAATGGACTGGATCTGCTTAGATTACTCCCGCCAGTCCTGTCCAATGGCCTTAAGTGGCAGTTTAAGCCCTAAGTCAGGTACTTGCTCCCCAATCCAAGAAGGAAAAGTATTGCTGTTAGGACCCGGGAACATTGTATATTGGTCAGCCCATGGGTAATTGCGGGCTGCCTCATCGATTTCCCGGATCAGACGATCAACCCCGTCTCCTTTTCGGCTCAGAAGAAGCTCTGGTTTTTCGCCAAACCAATAACGATCAGGATAATCCTGTGCAATTCTTAAAGCAGGCAAGCCCCGCTTAAGTCGCCAACCGATTACTTCATATACCGTATAGCGCTCAGCTTCTGACGGCTTAACAGCGATCCAGGTATGAATAGCAAACCAGCCTCTCCAACCATAAACCGGTGCGCCATAAACCTGAACAACCGCTTCAGGAGTGCTGTCAGGATCAGGAGCAATACCCGCGGGTTCTCGACTTGCTGTTCGCCAGTCGTTAGTACTGCAGCCTAGAGTCAGAGTGAGAAGAAGAATGATAAAAAAACTGCGGGTGGTTGTTGCTAATAACGGCATCAGAAAGCTCCTCCTTTGAACTTACCTGTTACGTAGATCTCATCAATCAGTTCACATCAGACAAAGATCCGCATAAGCACAGATCATCAGGACGCTTTTATTGTGAGGATGGTTTAATGGGTGAAAACATAAGTTTGGTGAAGGCTTTGGTAGCATTTGATAGGTTTTGTTCAGCCTGCGACAAAGCATCTGATAACGGCATGTCTTCCGGCGTGATGCATAGTGCCAAATCAATGCCTTCTTTATATACAGCATCATAACCCTCGCCGAGTTGACCCGCGAAAGCGACAACAGGAATCCCAAATTTCTTAGCTCTTCGGCCAACACCCACGGGGGTTTTTCCCGCCATCGACTGATTATCCAGGCAGCCTTCACCAGTTATCACCCAATCAACACCAGAGCACTTCTCATCAAACTTAAGTAGATCCAGAACCAGCTCAACCCCCGGTTTCAAACGGCAATTAAATGCTGCAAGAAATGCAGCGGCAAGCCCACCTGCTGCACCACTCCCCGGAATAGACTTAACCTGTCGACCAAAGGTTTCATTCAGGATTTCAGCCCAGTTGTCCAGCCCATCATCCAGTGCTTTAACCTGAGCCGGAGTGGCTCCTTTTTGCGGGCCAAAAACAACACTGGCACCCTTAGCCCCGGTCAGAGGGTTATCAACATCACAGGCAAGCATGAACTGACACTGCGCCAGACGGGAATCCAGATTGTTAAGGTCAAGACGGACGACAGAGTTCAGGCTGGCTCCAATCGGATCAAGAGTATTTCCCGTGTGATCCAGTGGCCTGGCCCCCAGTGCCGTCAGCATACCAAGACCGCCATCATTCGTGGCACTGCCCCCTAAAGCGATAAAAAAGCGACGGGCCCCCTGATCAAGCGCTGCCAGAATCATCTCACCGACACCGAGAGTCGTCGTTATTTCAGGATTGCGTTCCTCAGAAGTAAGCAACTGTAGTCCTGCGGCCTGCGCCATCTCAATGACAGCGGTGCCTCCCTGCAGTACTCCGACCTCAGCATTAACCCGGAAACCGGAAACAAAAGGCCCTATTACTTCAAAGGTTTCTGTTTTACCATTCAGGGACCGAACCAGAACGGACAAAGTACCCTCTCCCCCATCAGCCATGGGTAAAAGAAGGGTTTCCGCGTTGTCTATGTTGGCTTTTATAGCCTGCTCGATTGTCAGGCTGGCATGATAGGCTGACATGCTCTCTTTAAAAGAATCTGGCGCGATCAGAAATTTCACACGAAGCCTCAGTATTTTTTGTTGTTAGTGGCACTAATAAGCAGATTCAGTTTCAGATCTCTATCTGCGTGTTTGCTCATTAAATCACTTTTTGTGACAAGGCTCACACACTAAGTAACTTGAGAGCCCCCTCTCAAGTATTTACTCTTAGTAGTATTATCCATAACAGGTTTTACTCATGTTCCGCCGGTTATCAAAGCAAGACAATTCAGTATTACGAAAAATGCCATTAGCGGCTTTCCTGATCACATTGCTGGCCAGCTCTTCTGTGTGGGCAGAGTGCCCTGACTATAAGGCGAAAAGTGCCGCAAATACGCTTTCGAAAGCCTTTTTAGGTAAAAACAGTTCTGTATTTCAGCCTGCAGTGGTCCTGAAACGACATCATCCCAGCCGCCAGAAAGAGGTTGCCAGTTACATTAAAGCGGGTAACCAGTATTACACGATGTTTTCTATTGTGAATGGCAGCTGTAAAGCTTTCTTTATCAAACGTGCAGGCCCCCGTTACTGATTCAGTTATTGCGTGGACCGCTATCACCTGTCTAAGACAATAAAAAAACCGTTGGGATCACTCCCAACGGTTTTTTTAGTCGTGGACAAACACCGTGAGGTGTTTATATCTGTTTTAAATGGTCTACACCACTTTCATTTTAGGAAGCGGTTGGTAGGGAATACGGAAAAACATTGCGTAGAAAACAGGGACGGCAATCAGCGTCAGCAAGGTCGCAAAACCCAGTCCAAAAGAGATCACTACGGCCATGCCTTCAAAGAAAGCGTCAAATAACAATGGCACCATACCCAGAATGGTGGTGATTGCTGCCATGCAGACCGGTCGAACACGACTGACCGCTGAATGGAATACAGCTTCATAAGGCTCAACACCTTTAGAAAGTTCGTAATTGATCTGGTCAAGCAACACAATACCGTTTTTAACGATCATTCCGGAAAGGCTCAGGAAACCCAGTAAAGCCATAAAACTGAACGCTGCATCCATAATCAGTAAGCCCTGCGACACCCCGATCAACGCCAGAGGTACGCACAGCCAGATGACGATAGATGCTTTGAAGGAGTTAAACAGCAACACTGTGATAATAAACATAAACAGATAGCCCATTGGCAAAGAACTGAAAATGTTCTGCTGCGCATCCCGGGAATTTTCGTACTCGCCTCCCCACTCCAGGCTGTAACCACGCGGCAGCTCAATCGCTTCAACTTTGGGGCGGATACGCTGGAACACTGCATCAGCGGTCTCATTCCCCATGATCAAAGGATCACCCATCACCGTGATGGAACGCTTACGGTTTCGTCGTTCAATAATCGGGTCTTCCCAAACAACTTTAAAATCCGACACCAGACTGCTCAGAGGCACGTAGCTACCAGTGGCCTGGCTATACACCTGCAAATCATGCACCTGATCAATACTGAGGCGTTCCTGAGCAGGAGGCTGCATAATGATAGGAATCTGACGTGTTCCTTCCCGATAAACACCAACCTGAGCACCGGAGAAATTCATCAGCAATACCCGGTCGATCTCTTTCTTGGAGATACCCAGGCGGCGGGCGTGGGATTCATCGAATACCGGACGCAACACTTTAACTCGCTGACGCCAGTTATCTTTGATGCCTTCGATTCCACCATCAGCATCAAAAATATCTTTGGCCTTCACTGACAACTGGCGCAGGATTTCAGGATCAGGGCCAATAAAACGTGCTTCGAGTTTGGAGTTACTGGCAGGCCCAAGCATCAGACGATCCAGTTTAAAGTCCAGATCCCCGTGATTGGCCTGCAGGTACTCATGAACTCTGCCGATCATATCGGGAATATCGTCACCTTGTTTAGCACGCACCACGATCTGACTGTAGCTGGTATTCGCCTGAGCGGCAGAATACGTCAGCATGAAGCGTAGCATTCCGCGGCCAGTGGTTGATGAGGCATACAGCACACGGTCATCTTTCAGAATAAAATCCTGAACATCCTGCACTCTCTCATAGGTTTCATCGATATGGCTTCCCTCCGGCATCTCCATGGTTACAAAGAACAAAGGAGTGGTTGATGGAGGGAAGAACGCCTGCTGAACAAACTGGAATGCCCAGCCCGCGGTAAAAAGAGACGATACGAGAATAATTACTGTGGTTTTACGGTAGTGCAGTGCTCGGGACAGCAACCACTTGTAACCCGTGAACAGAAAGCCCTGGTAAGGATCTTCCAGCTCATGTTCTTCCTTGACCTCTTCCTTAAAGAACAGATCACAGAAGAAGGGCGTCAGGGTAATCGCGGTAATCCAGCTCAGGAAGAGTGAAATTAACAAAACCTGGAACAGCGATCCGACAAACTCACCCACTGAATCCGGAGACAACCCTATCGGTGCAAAAGCAACAATAGCGATTACGGTTGCGCCCAGCAGCGGCCATTTGGTTTGTTTAACGACATCCTCGGCCGCCTGAAGCTTGCTATAGCCCCGCTTCAGGCCAATCAGAACACCCTCGGTGACAACAATGGCATTGTCTACCAACATACCTAACGCAATGATCAGACCACCCAAGGAAATTCGCTGCAGGTTAATCCCCATATATTGCATCACAATAAAGGTGCCGAGGATGGTCAACAGCAAAATCAGACCGATCAGAATACCTGAACGGACACCCATAAAGACGAGCAGAACGAGAATAACGATGCCAACGGCTTCAAAAAGATTCAGCAGAAAAGAGCTGACGGATTTATCAACTTCATGAGACTGGAAATAGATGGTATTCAGATCTATCCCGGCAGGTTGCTGATATTCCAGCTCTTTAATTCGATCTTCCAGATGCTTGCCCACATCAACAACATTGACACCTGCAGTGAATGAAACACCCAGCAAGAGCGCCCGTTGCCCATTGAAATCTACAAGATGGCTGGCCGGATCCTTATAACCCCTGCGGACTTCAGCAACATCACTCAGGTAGACGGTATCACCGTTAGGCGAAGGCAAAAGCAGGCTCTCAAGGGCCGCCAGGTCTTTAAATTCGCCGGTGGTACTGATACGGACATACTCACTGCCCACTTTGACGCGACCGGCATTAGAGACCGCATTCTGACTGCTTAACAGCTGATCCAATTGACCTATGGTAATACCCAATGCTGCCAGCCGGGCCCGGGAAATTTCGATAAAGATCTGTTCCTGCTGTTGACCTGCAATAGCAACTTTGCTGACGCCTTTAACCAAAACCAGCTCGCGCTGCAAAAAATCAACATACGATTTCAGGTCATTGTAGCGATAACCTTCCCCTGTAATCGCCAGCAGAACTCCGTAAACATCACCAAAATCATCGATCACATTTGGCGAAGAAGTCCCCTTAGGCAGTGATCCGGAAAGATCGCGCATTTTTTTCCGGAGTTCATCCCAGATCTGGTTCAGATCACGACCGCGATAAGTATCTTTTACCGTGAGCTGTACTTTGGAATAACCGGCTTTACTGGTTGAAACCAACTTATCGACATAGGGCAGATTCTGAATAGCCTGCTCAATGGGATAGGTCACTTCTTCTTCCACCTGTTCCGGAGTTGCACCGGGATAATAGGTGATGACCAGTGCATCCTTAATTGTAAACTCAGGATCTTCCAACTGTCCGAGTTTAGTAAAGGATACGATGCCACCAATCAGAAGAATCAGGGTGATCATCCAACTGGACACTTTTTTCTCAATAAAATACTTAGCGATATTCACCCTTAAAGCCCCCGCTCTTTAACCCAGGGGCGAACTTCCATACCTTCTTTAATGGCATGCACACCGGCAGCAACAATTTGTTCGCCTTCGTTCAGTCCTGAGGTAACCTGC
This sequence comes from Oceanospirillum sp., assembly GCF_982874595.1. NCBI lineage: Bacteria > Pseudomonadati > Pseudomonadota > Gammaproteobacteria > Oceanospirillales > Oceanospirillaceae > Oceanospirillum > Oceanospirillum sp. The sequence goes on from NZ_CEYNZH010000015.1 coordinate 8,522, forward strand.
AATGTATCGCCCTGTAATTCGCCAATGGTTACCGCACGCTTGCTTAAACGGTGCGTATCGCTGTTATAAACCCAGACAGACCGATTTTCACTATCAACAGGCTCGGACTCATCCATAAAGACCGCCTCGACCGGAACTAACCAATAAGCAGGGTTACCCAGCATCTCATAGACGTTAACATTAACTTCTGCGGTCATACCCGGTAAAAGTGTCACCAGATCCGGATCGGGGCGCGGCATTGTCAGGATGACATCATATCCCTTGGTACTGGGGTCCGGGTTGGTACTATGTTCTTTATAGCGAGCCTCAAAGAACTTACCCGGCACACTCTCTACCGCAACCTGAGGCAGGTAGCTGGTGTTATCTTTGCGGATGCGGGCAATCAGATCTTCAGGCACCTGAAAACTGATATCAATGGTTTCAGAATTTTCCAGTTTTACAATAGGCGCAGTCGCACTGACAAACTCGTAATTATCAGCATAGACTTTAGCAATCACGCCTTCGTAAGGCGCTTTAATAACACTGTAGGCCAACTGATTTTTTGCCTGCTGTAATGCTGTTTCGGCCTGCTCCATCGACGTTTTGACTTCATCAAGCTGAGACTGAGTAGCCGCTTTTTGCTTTACCATGGTACTAATGCGCTGATGTTGAAGACGAGCCAGGTCATACGCCGTCTGACGCTGTTTCACATTAAGCAGAAAGTCCTGATCATCAAGGGCAGCCAGCACCTGTCCCTTGCTGACCTTCACCCCTTCTGAAACAGGTAACTTCTGTAACTCACCGGAAACCCGGAAAGCGAGATCAGTTTCCTGACTGGCGACAAATTCAGCAGGAAAATAGCGAATATTAACGCTCTGATGCCCAATCGTACTGAGCTTGACTGGCCGAATAACTTCAGCTGACTCTTCAACAGTTTCTTCTTTTTGGCAACCTGTCAGTAGTAAAGACGATAACAAAGTACAGGTGATCACAAATGAACGTGATGTGGCGGGCATCGATTGAGTTCCTATCTGGCATCAGTTTTATTTCAAAAGCGAATGACATTATCTTGCATTAGTGCTCTCGACTAAAGTCTTAACAAGCATGTAAAAAGCAAAAAAATGGGGATCAGCATATTAGAGCAAATGCGTCAAAGACAACATCCTAATTATTCATCAAATTAAAACAAGTGATTAATCACAGCTCAAAGACAGAAAAGCCGGCGTGTGCCGGATTTTCTGTTGATCAGGATATGATCAGAAGCCCTCAATGGGCTTGGGGCAGTTCAGCTGTGGACATGCCTGCTCACCATCAGGGCGTTGGCTCTTACCCAGAATATCCTGCAGACTATGGCGTATATTATTATCTTCCGGTGACAGCGTGATTGCACACTGAACCGCTTCAAAAGCGCTGCTGTAGCATTGTCTGGCCAGCTGAATATAGGCAATGTTGTTCCACAGCTGACCGGACTCCCCCAGTGAAGGACTGGCTAATAGTGTATCAGAGGCCTGATCAAATAAACCGGACTGAAAGTAGGTGTTTGAAAGCGCCAGTCTCATTTCGTCAAATCCAGGCCATCGGTCAACACCCTGCTCCAAAGCTTTCTGTGCAGAAACATTAAGCCCGACATCAGAAAGGTCCAGACTGGCTTCCAGATAGCTTAATGAATTGGCCTCAGCAGGTAGTTCGCCGGGTTTCAGAAACACATAAGCCCAGCTATCAGCACGCTTCCAGGTGTTCAGAAAGGTTGCAAAATCTACGCGGTGCTCACGATAAGTGGCAGACCGTAAAATTAATTCTCTCGCATCAAGATCAAAACCAACAACAACAGCAAAATGCCACTGAGGCAGACTCTCAAGTCCCAGATTCTGGAAAACGAGTACCGGATAGCCGGATTCAACCTGCAATAACAGATGATTTAGTTCAGGTTCTAATTGATAGGCCATCAGCCCATAGCTGCGCCCAGTGCTGACTATTTCCAGGGGCAGGCTACCTTCCTGTTCTGGCAAATAAACGCGTTCAACCAGATCAGCAGGCTTAACCGGATGGCCTTGATAAACGAGAACCGTAGCTAAAGCCGCTGGGCCGCACTGATATTTTTTCTGAGGAAAAAAGGGAACCTGATCAAGGTTTACTTGCCGGGCCTCCGGCAGCTTGAACTTAGATTGTTCAGTTTTTTGTTCCCTGCCAACAATTGCCGTTTCATCAGTTTGTTCCGATGGTACTGTGCTGCAACCGATTAAGGTCATGGCTGTCAGCAAAAGCATCGGGAACCACCTGCATGATTTAAGTGGGTAGGGTTTAGGGTCGCGGGAGGGAAAAAGCATCGTTAGGCTTAAGTTTTTCATGGCATTTAGGGCTTAGTAGAGTCCGTTCGGTCTGATCGTTAAATGACAGGGCCAAAGTGCCCTGCCAGATCGTTAAGTTTAACCCTGCTTTATCGATTGATGTTTTTTACAAATGGAAAGACGTCAGTAGCCCCGAGCATATCGGTAATGACAAAAACAACAAAAACCATAAAAGCCAGCCCCAGAACATCCTGACCGGCGGGTTGTTCTGCCAAATGCTGATTAAGCTGTTGAATTTCGGCATCAGACATGGCCGCAACACGGTTTTTCGCTACTTCAGAATCAACGCCTAACTCTGTTAGCTGCGCCTGAACATCTGTGCGATCAAAAAGCGCAATAGCCTGCTGACGGTCGAGCTGTTGCACAATAGTCTGGTTACTGATCATGGCAGCCTGAGCCTGATGAACCGTTGCTGATAGCATGAATAACGCGAGAAACCCTGCCAGTAGACGCTTGGATGTCTTAATCAGTTTCATACTCTACTCCAATTTTTTTAAACGTTTTAACCATCAGACCTGCTCTGCTTATTGAGTGCATTAATCCGAAACTCGTCATCCAGAACACTGATGCCCAGTCCTGGCTTTTTATTCACTTTGATCTGAACCGGAATTCGCTCTTTCATGGCGCTGATATGGCTGATGACACCAATCATCTTACCGCTGGCATTCAGATTATCCAGTGCGTTCAACGCCATTTCCAGCGTTTCGCTATCCAGCGTACCAAAGCCTTCATCAAGAAACAGAGAATCGATACGTACTTTGTGGCTAACCAGATCAGAAAGAGCTAAGGCCAGCGCCAGACTCACCAGAAAGCTCTCTCCACCAGACAGGGTACGGGTGTCCCGTACCGCATCGGCCTGCCAGGTATCGAGTATTTCAATCTCCAGTTCTGCAGACGCTTTTCGGCGTAACTGGTATCGATCATGTAATTGTAGTAGCTGACGATTAGCCAGCTCAATCAGATACTCAAGAGTCAGACCTTGGGCAAACCGGCGGAATTTATCGCCATTAGCGGAACCGAGCATATGATTCATCTGAGCCCACAAATCCGCTTTATGCTGCTGCCGGTCGACCTCTTCAGCGAGCGATTCCAGCCCTTGCCGACGCAGCTGGTCCTGCTTCAGAATCTGCTTTTGTTCCGTGAGTTCTGTTTTAAGTGTTTCGGTTTCCTGCTCGTACTCAGTCAGTCTTCTTTCTAAAGACGGAATCTTTCTGAGGGCCATGTTGACGGATTGGGATGATAACGTCTCCTGAAGCGCTGGCCAGACAGAATCCTCAGTCAGCTCAAGCCCGGTGCCCTGATGGGCCGAAGCCACTGAGCTTATAAATTGTTCCAGAGATTCCCGGTTAACCTTCAGGGTAACTTCAGCGTTGCGAAGTGCTTCGTCCAACTCTGTTTTCAGATCCTGCCAGCGTTCGTATTCCGCTGGCTCCGGTAGGGCCTGTTCAAACGCCTTTTGCGTTTTGAAAGGGCTGACCTCTAATGTGCTCTGCCAATTTTCTTCAGCCGCTCTTAGCTTCTCATCAGCATCCTGACAGTAGGAGGTTTGCTGACTCAGTCGGGCTTTCAGTTCATCCGCTTTCTCTTTCTGCTCGGCAAAGTGAATACGCATCTGCTCAAGATGTTTTTCGGAATGCTCTAACTGTGTCTTCAGACGAGTTCGTTCTTCATCAAGACTGGCACTGCCGAATGACAGGTGACGCTCCTCTTTAAGCGATTGCCAGTTTTTCTCCAGTTCACCGAGCTGGGTTTTGATCTGTTGGCAGCGCTTTTCCTGCTCGTCACTTTGCGCAAGCAAATTATCCAGTTGCAGCTGCACTTCACGCTGCTTCTGCTCCGATTGACGCTGGTTTTCAGTTGCTTGTTGCCATTCGCTAATTTGCGTATGAAGCTGACTCAGTAAGGTATCCTGCTGTTCCAATTCCGGCAGCGATGTACTTAAACCCAACTGGCCCAGGTTTTGAAGCAATAGCCGCTCGAGAGCCATCACCTGTTGCTCCAGCTTTATAAGATCTGCTCTGGTCTGCTCTTTTTGGGCAAGGAAACGTTCAAACTGCTTTTGCAGCTCATGGATCTGCTTCTGAGCCTCCTGATGATGGGTTTCCCGTTCATGGATTTTTTGTTGAAGTTTCCAGATCTGCTGTTTGAGCGCCTCGCGTTCATCGACACAGGCTTGAACGGCCTGGCTTGCAGACTTAAGGATTTGAATGCCCTGAACTGAAAATTCTGCCTGAAGCCCCGATAGTGGTTTTGGAGGACTGAAATACTGAACCAACTTATCAATAACCGCACTTAAGTCACCGATCGATTGATTGACCCGTGTTTTTTCTATCCGGGATATCATGCTACAAACATTCTGGAAGGCTTGCAGCCATCCGGTTTCAGCTTGCTGCATACTTTGCTGTTTCTGTCGCTGGTCCTGCTGAAGGGACTCAACCCGCATTTTTAGCTGGTCGATCTGATGACTCAGATGTTCCCCCTGTTTCCGGGTCTGATCCAACTGATCCCGAAGCTCCTGCAGTCGGGTCTCTGTCTGGCTTAGCTCAATCGCCTGATACTCATTAATGCCGGGATGATCATGAGAACCGCACAGGGGACAGGCTTCATCGGGCTGCAGGCGATTACGGGCATCTTCCAGTGCCGCAATCTGGCGCTCACGTTCCAGTAATTGCTCAAGATCCTGAAGATGGGCGTTCAGCTTTTTGTACTCCTCCCTTAGAGGCGTACGCTCTTTATCTAAAGCGTTGATCTGCTCTTCGTACCGGGTGATATCCTGTTCCTGCTGATGCACCTGCCCAGTGAGTTTCAGATATTCCTGCTGATAATAGGACATCTGCTGAGTCGGTTCAGAAAGCTGGAAAAGCTCATTCAGGAGTGATCGGGCCAACTCATCATTTTGCAGAGGATGTCGCTGCAGCAGCTGTCCCAGGGGGGATACTTGTTGAGTAAGGTCAGTACGTTCGGCTTCAAAGCTTTTCGTTTGTTGCTCCAGGGGCTGAAGATGGTGTCGAATCCCCTCCAGTTGCTGATCCGTATTTTTTTCCTGATCAGTGAGACGTGCTATCTCAGAATGAAGCTCCAACCGACGTTTAAGTTGCTCTGTAATGGTCGGCAGATTCTCAGAAAGGGCTACACAATGAGTATTATTCTGCAGCCACTGCTGGTTCTGCTGTAAGTACTGTTGCTGCTGATAAAGATCTGAAACCAGTTGCTGCTTTTTATCCTTAAAGGACTTGATCTGTTTTTCTTCCGGTTCAAGCAGGCGCTGCTGCTCTGCAATCCGGGACTCAAGCTGACGAATCTTTTCATCCAGCGGGGCAAGCTCTTCATTCAGACGCTTTTCTGCTTCCGCTTTGTTAGCTTTATCTGCTTTGAGGGCTGTATCAGCGGTATTAAAACGATGTTCAGCTTTTTGCCGCTCTGCATCCTGGTGCTGATGAGCCTCGTAAAGCTCAGCCTTGCGTTGCTCAGCTTCTGCTCTGACTTGATTCAGCTCCTGGACTTTCTGATAGTGAGTCAGAATTTTTTGTGCAGGACCCGCTTTATCAAGGGCATTAATAACCTCTTTGTGAGTTTTATAAGCCCCTTGGGCAGCCTTCAGTTCAGATTCCGCTTGTACATTGTTTTCCCATAGGGTTTCCAGCTGTTTAAAAGCGCGCAGTTCTTCAGCCAATCGCTTCTGAGCGGGCAAAACACCCTGAAGGAGCGCTTCCTTATCAGCCAGAGCGGCTTCATATTCCGAGATCTGATCCGGTGTCAGCAGTTCAATACCTTCCAGCCGATATTTGAGTTGCGTAACGGCATCCTGTTCTGCCTTGTGTCGTTGGTAGATCCGCTCTGAAATCTGACCGTAAACCTCGGTTCCGGTCAGCTTTTCCAGCAAGCCCGCCCGCTCACTGTCACTGGCATTCAGGAACGCTGCAAACTGCCCCTGAGATAACAGCATAGATTTGGTGAAACGATTGAAATCCAACCCGGTAAGCTCTTCAATCAGGCGTTTCTTATCGGTGATTTTACTGGCCAGAATCTGACCGTCGCTATCGGCCAGTTCAACTGTCGGCGCTTGCAGGCGTTGCGTTTTCGCAGCCTTGCGTTGAGCCCAGAATGCACGATAAATACAGTTATTGACCATAAACTCCACCTCTGCCAGGCAGTCTTGCGTATGGTGAGTCATTAGCTGGTTTTCTGAGCCGGAAACCTGTAGACGGGGCGTTTCGTGATACAAAGCCAAACAGATGGCATCTAAAAGGGTTGTCTTACCAGCACCTGTAGCGCCGACAATGGCAAAAAGGCTGCTACCATCGAATGGTGCACGGGTAAAATCGATCTTCCATTCGCCCTTGAGGGCGTTAAGGTTTTTTAATCGTACGGAGAGAATCTTCACAGTGATCCCTCCTCCTGAAGCTCAGTCCGAATCTGCTGAAAGCAATCAATCAGGGCATTACGGCGCGCCTCTTCCAGCGTTTCCTGACTCAGGCGCTTGAGGAAAACCTCTTCAGGTGTAAGCTCGTCAAGCTGCACTAAGGGCTGGTGGTCAGCTAACGTGGAGCGCGCACGATTGTCTCTGCGAATTCGAAGCACTTCTACCGGCTGATCGCCGATCAGGGCCTCAATGCGGGGTTGCAGATCGGCCAGATAATCATCGGTCTGCACATTGATCTCAGCCCATAGCGTTTGTCCTGGTTCAAGCTTATCGGTTTCCGGGCTCAGATCTGACAGATGGGTCTCTATATCAGACAAGCAACCATTCAATCGAATAAGTGGCTGAAACACAGGTACAGTGAGACTTTCTGCGGCAACAAAGCCCTTCTCAGGCTCAAGCTCTACAATAAGTACCTCTTTGCGTCTACCTAACTCATCAAAGCTTAAAGCCACTGGGGAGCCGCAATAACGAATATGCTCACTTTTAGCGACTTTCTGCGGCCGGTGGATATGCCCAAGGGCGATATAGTCCGCAGGAGGAAAAGCACTGGCCGGAAAAGCATCCAGGGTACCGATATAGATGTCTTTCACTGATTCTGAAGTGGATGCACCAACAGTGGTCAGATGACCTGTCATTACAACAGGAAGGTTAGGATAAACCTGTTTGGCCAGCTCAAACAGCTGGTGGTAATAACCCTGAATCTGCTGCGTCAGCTGACGCTGGCGCTCTTCTGCGGATTGGTCAGAACGACTTCGCATCAGATCACTGGGCCGAAGAAAAGGAATGGCACATAACACGGCCGCTGGCTTTTTAGCGCTATCTGTTAGCGGTATAAGCAATTCTTTTACCAGATCACCTGTTAAATGATCAGCAGACTGTTCAAGAGCGTCTGGATCCGCTCCGGCAATGACCTGCGTGTTCAGGGCCTTTAAAAGCCCTTTAGACTCATTCAAGACGGCAACAGAATCATGGTTACCCGCCAGAAGTATCAGCTGGCAGTCCGGGCATTCGTGATGAAGCTGTACGATAAATTGATTATAAAGAGCCCGGGCATAACTTGGTGGCGTCCCCGTATCAAAGATATCACCAGCCACAAGTACAGCATCAAGCTTGTGTATTTTGACCTGAATGACCAACCAATCCAGAAAAGCTGCCTGCTCCTGCTCTCTACTTTTGCCATAGAAAAGCTGGCCCAGATGCCAGTCTGAAGTGTGCAGAATCTTCATAAACATCCCTGAAATTGCGGAGGTCAGTGACAGAAAGGACGCGATCAGGCACTAAGGCCTGATCAACTTAAAAAATGAACCAATCGCTTAACAAGCCAAACAGCGGATTAGGGACGCAAACCGATGCGCAGCTCACCCGTGTCGAAAAACTGGGCGACCTGTTTACGCTTACGGCCGATGATGAGGGTGCCATCATCAAGAAACAGAAAGTTTTTCCAGGCTCGGCAGAAAACAGCCCAACGGGTTTCAATAACGTTTTCGCTGTCGTAACAAACATAGACTGTGGTATTGGCTTCCCAGTCAAAGTGCTGCTGTATCAATTCCGGCAGGTCATTACTCTGACTGTCCCAGGCACTCTGCCAGTTACCGGTTTCCAGCCAGCTTTTACTGTTACCTGCCCAGTCATCTTTCTGGAAAAAGCTATGATCGCTGCTGTGAGTGCTGATTTGGGATTGCCAAAGTTGTATTGAACGGTCAGTGGTCATCGGCTTGATGGCTGCAAGATCTTCCTCGGTGACAGGCAGATCCTTATGCTTGAAAATCCAGCGTTTTGAGTAGTCAGCTAAATCGATATAACTCATTGAAAATAAATAACCTGTTTTAATAATTGAACCCGACTTATGAAGATGTCATCAAGTCAGGTTCAGAAAGCGGGACAAGAGCACATTGTAACAGTTTCTTCCATTGGACCGTAACATTGACCGCTGAAAGCTTACTGCTGCTCATGCTCCAGCTGGGACAGGTATTTGGCAATTTTATCGGCCTGACTGAATCGGATCTGAGGAAAAGTTGGCATACGTGGGTATCGTGGATCCCCCTTACGGATCAATATATTGATCTCTTCCCGGGAAAGCTGATTGGAAAAGGTTGCAGGGATTCCCATGATAAACTTACCCAAGCCATTGGCTTTATGACAGCCCGAACAATAGTCTTCATACATCTGCTTCCCGGTAGCACTGATCGGTGGTGTGTCATTGTTGTAGAAGCACCCCGAGAGTAAAACTGCAGAAAACACCACCATAAGCCCCTGTAACAGGCGCTTATGGACAGCGTTGAACACTAACCGGTTGTTTTCAATAATCCTGTCCATAACGCTTTCCTCGATTTAGAGCGGAAACTACTCACCAAGCCACTATTCTCTGGCCTTTTTATTATGTTTAGGATTTTGCTGATCCCTATCTGAAACATAAAGCATCGATCTCTGTTTGTCCCGATCTGGCACAAACTTTCTCTTAATATTCGGGCCAATAAAAAAGGGAGCTGAGCTCCCTTTTCATTCCAGATAAACGTCTGTCTCTAACTCTGGCCAAAACGTTGAATCAGGCTTGAAAGATCATTGGCCTCGTCAACCAAATGCAAACTGGACTGGCGGGTTGCGCGCCCCGCCTGCGCGGTTGTCTGTGCAGAATAATGAATGGCAGAAATTCTCTCTTTCATCTCATTAGCGGCTGCAGACTGCTCTTCAGCGGCAGATGCTATCTGAATGTTCATCTGTCCGAGATGAGTAATAATAGTTTGCAGTTCTGCCAGTACCTCTTCCGCCTGCTTAATCTCTTCGACAGTTGAGATGGCCAGTTTCTCTGAGCTTTGCATGCGGGTAACAACGGCACGTGTCTGATCACGAAACTGGGAAAGAATCGTCTGAATATCCAGAGTGGATTGCTGAGACCGATGAGCCAGCCCTCGGACCTCGTCGGCTACAACAGCAAATCCACGCCCCGCTTCGCCCGCCCGGGCGGCTTCAATCGCAGCATTAAGCGCCAGCAGGTTGGTCTGCTCTGCAATGCCGCTGATCACATCCAGAATCTGATCAATATTGTCACTTTGTTCCTGAAGGGACTCAAGCTGACTGGTTGAGCTACGAACCGACTCACACAAAGATTGAATGGCGCGCTCGCTGCGCTCAACGATCTCCTGCCCGGACTGGCTGATCTCATCTGTTTTACGAGACACTTCAGCAGCGGCGTCGCAATTACGGGCAACCTCTTCGGTTGCAACTGACACCTGTTCCATCACCGTGGCGGCCTGAGACAACTCATCCAACTGTTGTTCGGCCTGCTGACTGACCTCAGATACCTGATTTGAAACGGCTTCAATGTGATGATGAAAATGACCTGAAGCGTTATCCAGACGATTAACAACTGTCTTCATCGTACGGTCAAGATAGTGCAGGGCGATATCAACCTCACCAACCTCATCATGACAATTGCTGTATACCTTTTGGGCCAACGGATCAGAATAGATCTTACGACTTTTACGGGCCAGTCGGCGGTATTGGGATGACTGCTGCACTGCTGCCATGGAGATACCGATTGCGGTGATCACCATGATCATCGCACTTTTGGCAAGGGAAACATCTGCCATCCAGAGTGCAAAAGCGATCAGAGGTAACGCCCAAACCAGCCCCTGAAACAAGGTTATCAAAGTGCGGCTTCGGCTCTTGAACCAATGCGACAGGGGTTTCTGTCCCTTTTTAACGGATCGGTAGAGTTCATCGGCACGCTCCACATCCGGTTGATCCGGGCAGTGGCGCACGGATTGATAGCCTGTGATTTCAGCCCCCTCGAAGACCGGTGTCACAAACGCATCGACCCAATAATGGTCGCCGTTTGCTGTACGGTTTTTTACTAGGCCGATCCAGTTTTCACCTTTTGAAACCCGTTTCCAGAGATCTGAAAACGCTTCTTTGGGCATATCCGGATGACGAATAATATTGTGCGGAGCCCCTATTAACTGAGCTTCTGAGTAACCCGACAAGGTCACAAAATAATCGTTACAGGCTTTGATATAACCTTTTTTGTCGGTAGTCGATATGATGCAACGATTAGGATCAACCGGAATTGCCCGCTGAGTGACAGTTGGATGCGACATTACGTGTTCAACCCTTTAAAGGTTCCGTTATCAGGCTTCAGCACAAAGACTCGAGTGTTCTTTGTTACAGGCCAACGATAGATTTTTGATAAAAAGACTAAATTCGTAAGCTGGCAGCGGCTTACTGATCAGATATCCCTGCAGATAATCGCAATCCAATGCTAATAAAGCAGCGCGCTGAGCTTCTGTCTCAACACCTTCTGCAACGATGCTCATCCCTAAACTTTTAGCCAGCTGAATAATGGCTTTAGTCACCAGGCGTTCCTGGGGCTGATCCGTCATTTTCTGCACAAAACAACGATCTACTTTTAATTTATCCAGCTGGAAACGGGTGAGATAGCTCAAACTGGAATAGCCGGTACCAAAGTCGTCAATCGACAACATGAAGCCTGCTTCTTTAAGATCAGCTACCACAGAAACGGCTGAATTCGCATCCTGAATCATCGCGGTTTCTGTGATCTCCAGAGAAACACGCTCTACAGCTATCTGATTCTGGTTAAGAATCGTTATTAACTGCTCAGCCAGCCCAGCATATTGGAGTTGGTGAGCCGAAAGATTCACTGCAATGCTGCCGGTAAAATCATCGCCCCAACGTTTGATCTGCTGGCACACTTCCGTGAAAACCCAACGACCGAGTTCATGAATAAGGCCGGTATGTTCTGCGATGGGGATAAAACGATCCGGTGGTACGGCACCAAACTGCTCTGAATTCCAGCGCAGCAGTGCTTCAGCCCCCACTAATGAGCCGGTTGTCGTATCGACAATTGGTTGATAATTGAGGGAAAACTCGCCTTTATCCATCGCCATATGAAGAGCCTGCTCCAGCAGGACACTCTCTTTCGCAATTTTTTGCAGATTACTATTAAAGAAGTGACTGGAGTTTCCCCCCTGCTCTTTTGCGTGGTGCATAGCAATATGAGCCTGCTCTATCGCTTCACGGGGACGGTGACTGGATTCAAGCAGCGTTACGCCGATACTGACTGTCGAGCGCCACTCAATCGATTGGTACTCAATACTGCTCTGAAGCGTACTTAATAGATTCTGAGCGACCGCTTCAGCCTGGGCCGGAGATGTTATATGGGGAGCTGCGATAATAAACTCATCGCCAACAGAGCGGGCAACAAGACCGTCTGGCTGAAATGTGTCGGCCAAGCGCCTGAGAATGACACGAATAATATGATCACCCAGAGCCATACCGCCATGGCGATTTAAACGCCCCATATTATCAATGCCAAGATAAAAAATCGTAATAGGCTGCTGTTGGTCTCGCTGCTTACGGCTTAACTGCTCAATTAACCCCTGCTGGCCCATAATGCTGTTGCTCTGACCCGGTGTCAGGGAACTAAGAAGTGTTGGTGCGTCATTGTGCAGAACCACTTCTCCCGAGGAGAAATAATGAGTTACCTGTCCCGCCTCGTTCTGTACAGCGTAGATCGTTTTTTGCTCAGGGTATTCACGGCCATCTTTGCGGCGATTCCAGATCAGACCTGACCAGTAACCGTCATTGATTAGGCTCGACCATAGATCCCGATAAAAAGCCTTGTCCTGTCGTCCTGAACTGAAAAAACCGGGGTCAAACCCCATCACTTCTGCGGATGTGTAACCAGAAACTTCTTCAAAACGCTTATTCGCTAAAACTATGCGGTTGCTGGCATCTGTAACAACGACAGAAGCTCTGCTGGAATTGAAAATTCGCTCGAAGAGCGTCCACTGGTCCTGGTATTTCTGCCGCCAACGAATGTCACGAATAAAACATAGAGCCGTTGAATCAGACAGCAGCTTCAGAGACCACTGAATATGAAAAGATTTGCCATCGGTAGCATGGCCCCTGCTTTCGGCAGTAATGGCCGAGTCGGAAGCCAGTTGTTGAAGAAGCTCGTCATGACTCTGATAGTGACTTCCCTTCAACCAGGAAAAGATTTCCTGTTCAGGTAAATGATAGAGATCTGCCATCTGTTTAAGGTGGGCATTGCCTGTGATTACCGTTAACTGCTGATCGAGGGCGATATGGGCAAATGCCATATCAATCAGATCCATCCCTTGCGACACATCTTCCAGTGAGTGCAAGATATCAGCAGGCATTCCGTAACGCTCCAATTTGATACTCCATGGGATTAACAGGCAATTATGATCAAGCCGAAATGGCCGGGCGGGCGCAATCTATCACCAGATCAAATGGATTAAAAGACGTGTTGGGGACAATCAAACAGGGCTTTAAAATGATAGGAATCAAATAAAAAGAGCAATCTTGTTGATTCAGGGCAAAAACGCCATGAAAAATCAGGGTTTAGAAGGAAATAAGCTGAAAATAGAAAAAAAACGACAATAATATTCGGATTGGCTAATTTACATTTCTTTACATTATTTTTCCAGAAACAATCAGGCTGCGGTTATTTTGTCACAAAAAACCCGAACACAATTCCTGCCCGCTCTTTTCGCCTCGTACAAGGCATTATCAGCCTCAGCCACCGCCTGCGATACTCTGCCCGCAACATTTTTTACGGAGAGATCAAGCTGGCTGATGCCAAAACTACAGGTCACCTTAACAGAGTTCTGATGGTTCAAGTGAAGAGTGTGACATGCAATGATCAACCGTAAATTTTCTGCGAGTTTGAAGGCCTCACAGGATGTTAAACCAGGCATCACCAATAGGAATTCCTCCCCACCGATGCGTCCGATCATCCCTTCCAGCGGCAATATGGCCTGACAGTGCTCAGCTACTGCAATAATGACCCTATCGCCCACCGGGTGCCCCCAGCGATCATTGACCGCTTTAAAGTGATCAATATCCAGAACGATAATAGATAAGGCTTCATTATAGCGCCCTGCCCATTGAGCATGCTTCTCCGCTTCATCAAGTACCGTTTTTCTGTTTAACACACCGGTAAGCCCATCCTGACGCGATAAGGTATACAGCTCCTGCTCTAAACGCTTACGAAGACTGATATCACGCATTACTGCAATGTAACCCTGATGAATACCGGATTCTGAAGGCGGGTTATCCTCATATAACGCTGAAATAGTGGTCATTTGAGTAAAAATATCACCATTTTTTCTTCGGTTAGTCAGCTCGCCATGCCAATAACCGTTTTGATTTAATCCGTTCCAGAGCTCATTGTAGGTATCAAGGCTGGTCAATCCGCTGGATAAAATACTGCAGTTCTCACCCAGCACCACTGATGTGTCATAACCCGTAATCCGGGTAAAAGCCTCATTGGTGTATTGTATCCGCCCCTGCTGATCAGCAATGAGGATCGCTTCGCCAGCTGCTTCAAGGGCAGCGTTCTTCCAACGTTGTTTCTGCAGCTCAATGACCTGAATATCAAACGCTTGCTGAACTTTTGAGGTTAAGTCATTCAGACGCTCAGTTAACGACATCGCTCTGTTGCGTTTAAATCCAATCTTAACGATAGCCTCCAGGCGATCGAGAAAATGATCCAGATTATCAAAGTGGCGGTGATAAACCAGACAGAGTGTCAATTGGCAAAGAGCAAAAAATGTAGCGGCAATAAGTATCCAATTATCAGTATCTGCGGCTTTTCTCCTCTCTATCGTGACCTGCGATTTATGCTGTTTTTCCAATTGATCAATAAAGCCTCTGAAAGCACTTTGGTTTTTTAGTGCATGAGCAACATAAGCTTTTCGATGTAAATCAAAGCGAGATATCATAAGTCTAATTGAATCTGATGATGCCCCCTCTGACCTGAGTTTATTTAATGACTGATAGATCGCCAGTAGCTTGCGTCCTTCATTAAGAGAATTGATCAGTGTGTTTTTAACCTGTTGACGCTGTCTGTCAATTAACTCAGAGGCCTGAGTTTGCTCTATATACCAGTCCTTATTTAAAAGAGCTGACATTAAGCGCTGAGACTGAGTTTCAAAAGTCGAATGGATCTGCTGAGCATTATCAGAACGGTCAGGTTGAATTCCTGCCAACAGCAAAAAAAGGTGGTTCGCCTCATAAGCTAACTCATGACTGGAGTACAGTGCCTGCCGCACAGAGGTGATTGCTCCTGTATTGTAGGAGCCTCTGTAAAAGAGAAGAACAAAGATAAAGCCGACCAAGAGTATCAGCTCTAATAAAATGATGAGCGAGAACCGTTTCGCTGACAACCCGGTAAAAACACGTTCCATGATCAATCCTTAGTGACCCATCCATTGGCGATAAAAGCAGGAAGCACGACAAGCAAGACTCAACGAGTCAATCAGCGAAGGGTCTATTCTCATTGAATTTGCTGTTGAAACATTGCCGTACCTCAAAAAAGAAATACTTTTCGCAGTATTGAAATATTGAAGATCCTGAGCTCTCTTTTTCTGGCTGCAATTCCAACCATTTTGTAGAATCCGATTTAGTTCTATATGTGATTTTACTCAATAAGATAAGGTAACCTAATGACTTTAAATGACTTTTTGCAAAAACTTACCAGTGAACAAGGTCCGGATTTCGAAGATACTCAAAGCGTTATTGCTGAGTTATACGCATACACCCCCGCTGCATTCAGAAATGGTGAACTGACGAATGAAGCCGGACAAAATGAAGGTAGCTGTAAAATTTTTGCCTTTGCAAAAGATCAGAATCTGGATCAGGAGGCAACTTTACGCTGTTTTGGCCGCTTCTATCAGGATGTACTCAACACGCCTGAGGGTGTGGATCACGGTAATATCCGTAATTTTATGCAACACGGATGGGATGGCATCAAATTTGAGTCCGTCGCTTTGGTAAAAAAATAACCGCTGTTGAAATCCAGAGCGTGTAAAAAAGTAAAAGCCGACCAATAAAATCGGCTTTTACTTTAATGGCAATCACGACAGATTTTCAGGCAGTAATCATTCACCATTCAGAGTTACAACAACCTTTCTACTCCCGCCTTGATTACGATGTTCACCCAGATAGATCCCCTGCCAGATACCAATATTTAACTCCCCTTTGGTAATGGGCAGAACCAAGCTGTTTCCCAACAGACTGGCTTTCAGGTGTGCAGGCATATCATCAGAACCTTCGAGTGTATGCTGGAAATAAGGCTCATTTTCCGGGACATAGCGATTAAAAAAACGCTCAAAATCACCGCGCACAGTAGGGTCGGCATTTTCATTAAGTGTGAGGCTTGCGGATGTGTGCTGAATAAAGAAGTGTGCCAGCCCTATCTCGATATCTGAAAGCTCTGGTAACTGCTGTAAAATCTCATCAGTTACCAAATGAAATCCACGTGAACGGGGTTTAAGGCGTAACGCTTTCTGCAGCCACATAGGAGCTTCCTGTGATTATGTCGTAACGGGTACGGTTAAAAAAAGAGTTCCATGATATCGAAAAAGAAAAAGGCCTGCTCATTGGGGCAGGCCTTTCGGATGCAGCAAGGTATTGCTATTGATTAGCTACGACTGGTCACCTCCAGCAGGTGATAGCCAAACTGTGTCTGTACGGGACCTAAGATCTGATTCACTTCTCCGGAAAATACAGCCTTATCAAACTCAGGAACCATCTCACCCGGGCGAAAACTGCCCAGATCCCCACCTTCCGCACCGGATGGGCAAAGGGAGTGTTCCTGTGCAATAGCAGCAAAATCATTGCCGGATTCAATTTTTGCTTTCAGATCCAGGCACTGCTTCTCATCAGCCACGAGAATGTGGCGGGCGGTTGCAACGGGCATGATCCGTCTCCTCTGTTGGTAAAAGCCTTAAGGCTCTTTTTTAATATTTCTTGTGGATGGTGCTGGCAGTTAAACTGCTCAGATCAGGTAATAATACCTGACAAATTGGACAAACAGTCTTATATTGCCCAGCCTCGTAGAAGTCAGTAACTGACTAAGATCATAGGATCCTGTTCTGGTTCCCTGAAAATGACAAAATTTGGAGTTTAAATGGCGTTAACGTGTCGAATGGGTTGCGCTGCCTGCTGCACCGCTCCCAGTATATCGAGCCCTTTGCCGAAACTTCCTCAAGGCAAGCCAGCTGGGGAGCCCTGCCCCCATCTCCTGGAAGACCTGCGCTGTGAGCTATTTGGTAAACCGGAAAGACCTAAGGTTTGTGGTGATTTTCAACCCGCAGAATACGTCTGCGGTGAAAGCAGGGAAGAAGCCCTGAAGCTGCTGACAGAATTGGAGCACTGCACCTGATAGAACCGAAAGAGCCCCGTTAAAGCCCTCTATATACCGCTAATGGCTGACAATAAGCTGATGAATCGCTTTTGAAATCAGATCCTTCTTAACCTGAGTTCGCGTCACAGGCTGGTCAAACCAGAAGCTAAGGGGCTGATCGAAACCGATGCCATGCATGTAATTATAGAGCGCCTTACGAAGCCCCTCCCCTAGCATCTCGTGATCGGTACCCGTTGGGTCAGTAAAATCGACATCATTTTCTGCGAACTGAGTTTCAGGACGTTGTGCCAGCCTAATACCGTATTCTTCAGGGTAAATACCGATCGGACTGTGAATAGTTGCCGCAAACCGATGCCAGTAAGCCGACTGAAAGCAGCCCTGTTGCATCATCTGGCGAACCATTTCTAAAGCATCTAGGGTTTCCTGTTCAGTCTGTGTTGGAAAGCCATACATCAGATAGGCATGCACCAGAATACCCGCATCACTAAAGGCCTTGGTTACCCGCGCAACCTGCTCAACACTGACACCTTTTTTCATCAATTTCAGCAGACGATCTGAAGCGACTTCCAACCCGCCGCTGACGGCGATACAACCTGAGTCTGCCAGCAGCTGGCAACGTTCCGGGGTAAAGGTCTTCTCAAAACGGATATTGCCCCACCAGCTAATCACTACGCCCCGCTCAATCAGCCGTTTGGCCAACGCAAAAAGCGCTTTAGGTGGTGCCGCCTCATCAACAAAGTGGAAGCCTGTTTGTCCGGTTTCTTCTATAAGTTGTTCAATACGGTCGACCAGAATATCAGCACCGGCCTCATCATAGCGGTCGATATAATCCAGAGTAACATCGCAGAAACTGCACTTACGCCAGTAACATCCATGAGCGATGGTAAGCTTGTTCCAACGACCATCACTCCAGATCCGGTGCATAGGATTCAGCATCTCACAAAGCGAAAGGTAGTCTCCAAGCGGCAACCCCTCATAAACCGGAACACCAACCTCAGTTTGAGGGATATCATGCAGTTCCGCGTTATTATTCAGGTGTACGTATTGCTGACCATATTCATCCTCAGCCAAAAAATAGGTACGCACCAGTTCATCGACTTCCCGTTGACCATCGAAATACTCCAGCAGCGTCATAAAAGGACGCTCACCGTCATCCAGACAGATGAAATCAACAAACTCAAACAGCCTTGGATCTTTAAGAGCTCTTAGCTCGGTATTCACAAAACCGCCTCCCATCACCACGGGCAGATCCGGGTTGATCGACTTGCAGGTTTGTGCAATTCGCAATGCCCCGAGCATATTACCGGGAAAAGGCACGGTCAGAGCAATAACACTGGGCTGGGTTTCTTCCAGATAGAGCTCAACTAATTGCTCCAGAATCTCAGAGCTGAAAGTTGATTCGGCCATCAGCGTCTCGTAAAGATCATCAAAACTTGGATTGGCCGCCGCCAACCGCTCGCCATAGCGGCTCACCTCGAAATAGGGATCAACCCCTTGGGTGATCACTGCCGAAAGATCATTGATGAATAACGTTGCCAGATATTTGGCTTTATCCTGAACGCCTAAATCACCAAAAGCCATTTTCAGAACATCACCTGACACAGCCTCCATCTGGGCAATGGCTTTAAAAGCCGGCCCTTCCGGCAAAAAACGACGGGAGATAATTCTAAGTGCAAGACTGGGGTCTTTACCCTGTAAAAAACGAATGACAGGTTCCACACAAAGCTGGTAACGATCAAACTCGGCAAGAAAAGTGTAAAGCACCTCCGGCAGCTGGTTATCATCGTAGTCTTCGAAGTTTGCTTCGACATGCTGGCGAATGATATCCAATCCCTGCGAGGTCATCATTTCCAGGAACAGCTCGATAGCAGGATCGCGCTGCACGGCCTCATATCCCCTCGAACGCAGAAAACCGGTCAGATACGCCGTTGCTGGATAAGGCGTATTCAATTGGGTCATCGGTGGGGTCATCAGAAGAACGGTCATAGCCTGCCTTAACGGGTAATCTGTCAGTCATTGAAAGGCGGGCATTCTAACAAAAGCCCCGCATAAAGCCCTAAAGCTTTTCCACGGGGCGCTAAGAAGTGATTAACAGGTATTAGCTGAGCCCAACACCAACCAGGACGGGTAATACCACCAGACTCAGAAGCGACCCTACTCGCAGCATCTCTTTTTGTGGAACAAAGCCACTGCCAAAAACAATCGCGTTTGGCGGTGTCGCAACCGGCAGGGTAAAAGCACAGGAAGCGCCAATAGCAATCAGAACCGCAAGACCCGTTTGCCCTAAACCAACCCCCTCCGCCAATGGCAGAAAAATAGGGAGCAGCAGTGCCGCACTGGCTGTATTACTGGCAACAGCGGTGAGAACCATGACAAAAATCACCAGACTGATCACGAAAACCAATAAAGGTGTATGCTCGATCATGCTGATAATGTGTCCGGCAATAAAGCTGCTTGCGCCGGATTCTGAGAGTAATGCGCTCAGGGTCAATCCACCGCCGAACAACAGCAGTATCCCCCAATCGGTCTGCTCATTTAGTTCTTCCCAATTCAACAGCCGTAATGCAGCCAGCGTCAGGATAGACGATACGGCTACCACAGCATCAATGCCACTGGTAATTCCCAGCACCGTGGCCAGTGGCTTACTGAATATCCACCCGGCAACCGTTAGCGCAAAGACTCCCAGTGTCATTATTTGCGTTCTGTTCAGAGGAGGCAGTTTCGTCGCCTCAAACTCGACCGGTTGGCTGAGATCAGGTTTGCAGGTATACCTAAGGGTGAAAATCATCACGGGCATCAACACAACGACAACCGGTAAGGCCACCATCATCCAACCCGTAAAACTCAGACCCACTGCAGCCGCCGCAATAGCATTAGGAGGGCTACCCACCAGAGTACCTATGCCCCCAATATTGGCTGAAAAAGCGATGCCAAGAAGAAAGAACAGATAAGTCCGACGGTGTTTGGATGAGTCCAGCGCAGACAAAACCCCCAGCGTTAACGGTAGCATCATAGCGGCAGTGGCCGTATTGGAGATCCACATCGAAAGGACAGCGGTGGTGATAAAAATCAGATTAGCAGCCTTGCTCAGTCGGCCTGCAGCAATGCTGAGAATCGTTTGGGCTATTCGTTGATCCAATTTTTGTTTATGAAGAGCGGCAGAAAGTGCAAAGCCGCCCAAAAAAATAAAGATGATTGGGTTAGCAAAGGCACTGAAAGCCTGCTTAACATCAAAAATACCGGATACAACCGCCAGAACCGGGACCAAAAGTGCTGTCATACTGACATGCACCCATTCGGTGACCCAGAGAGCGGCAATCACTAACAAAATCAGGCAACCCATCATGACCGGGTCAAACATAGAACAGCATCCTCAAGACATAAAAGCAGTTAAGTCCACTACGGGGGTGTGGAATTGGGCTGAATTCTAGTTGAAGATGCGTTGCAGATCAGTGATAAAATGCAGAAACTGTCGTGAATCCGGTAACAATTTGTAAGCACTGTCCCGGAACCGACAGAAAACGATGGTTTAAAAGTCTGATGACAAAAAACGTTACATCAGACTGTGGCCACTACCCAATTCAATATCGAGAATATCGTTCAGAATCTGACGAATAGCCTCTTCGTGCTGTGTCGGTGCGGCCATATGCGGAGTGATCACGATATTATCCTGCTTCCAGAAAGGGTGCTCTTTGGACAAGGGTTCGTGTTCAAAGACATCCATTAATGCCCCTCTCAGATGTCGGGTTTGCAGCTGAACCAAAAGTGCATGTTCATCAATAACAGAGCCTCGCCCAACGCTAATAACAACGGAACCTCTGGGTAAGTTCATCAGACGGTTTTCGTTAAGCAGGTGGTATGTTTCATCTTTCGCAGGCAGTAAATTAACCAGAAAATGGGATCGCGATAGAAAAGTATCTAACTGATCAAAGCCATTGAACTGTTCGAAATTAAGTTCATCTTTGCGACTGCGGCTCCAGCCCATCACACTATAGCCCAACTGAGACAGCTGCTCGCCCACAAAAGCCCCTAAGGGGCCAAGTCCCAATAGGCCGATACGTCTTTGTTGCAAACTATGGGTGTATTCCGGGCGCCAGGACTGACTCTCCTGATGCTTGCGATAATGATCAAAGTGCCGCCCGAAGTGAACAAGACCATACATCACGTACTCAAGCATCCACTGCCCCATGCCCGCATCCCTCAGTTTAAAAAGAGGAATATCGCCAGGCAGATCCGGGAGCTTTTCCAGGGCATCGATTCCGGCTCCCAGGTTGAAGATAGCTCTCAGTTCTTTCTGGTGTTGAAAGAGTTGATTTTCCGGCTGCCAAACCAGCGCATATTCGGCTTGCCAGTTACTCTCTTTAACATCACTCCAGAGACGAACATCGGCATAGGGGCAACATTTTTGTAACGCTTCAAGATAATAACCCTGATCTGTCAGTGGGGATGACAAGACAATGCGCATAAGTGAATGATCCTTAGCAGGCACCAGTGGGGTATCCGGTTGTCCTGCGACGACACCCAAGGCTTTCCTTTACCTAAGGCGTCTTAATAGTATGCGGTGGGTATCCATTTCCCTAAATAACGAAACCCTGAGTTTGAAATCGTTTCCATCTTGATTTGAGCTTCCTGCCACCGCTAGGGTATGTCATAACCTTTAAGAGGGTTAATTGCGAATATCCTCAGCTTTCTTGAGACTCAATTTAACTGACTTAATATCTTCAAGAATCATATAGTTAACAGGAATCAGGAACAGCGTTATAAGTGTAGCAAATAAAATCCCAAAGCCTAAAGAAACGGCCATAGGAATCAGGAACTGGGCTTGAGTTGATTTCTCAAATAACAGGGGGAAAAGACCAATAAAGGTAGTCATTGAGGTCAGCATCACCGGGCGGAACCGCTTAGGAGCTGCGCTCATAATCGCCTTATGAAGCTTATCCCCCTGAGCGCGCTTCTGATTAACAAAGTCCACCAGTACCAGGCTGTCATTGACGACAACACCAACCAAAGCCAGCAGCCCCATCAGGCTCATAATGGTCAGCGGCATCCCCATGATGGCATGACCAAGGACAGCCCCGATGGCCCCAAAAGGTATCACAGACATGACAATCAGCGGCTGGGTGTAACTGCCAAACGGGATGGCCAGCAAGCCGTAGATGATAAACAGCACCAGAATCAGACCGATCTGCAGGGAGCCAAAAGATTTCTCCTGTTCTTCTGCCTCTCCCCTAAGACTATATTCCACCGAAGGATACTGAAGGCTCAGCTGATTCAGAAACTGTTTCAGATCCTGATTGAGCACCGTCGTGTTAGTTGTTTTCTTGTTCATGTCCGCTGTTACATTGACGGTCCGATAACCGTCGATACGATAGATAGCAGAAGGGCTTTTACCGGGCTTAAGGTCAGCTAAATGAGACAGGGGTATTCGGGTACCGTCGCTTGTGACAATCTCAAGATCCAGCAGATCAGATATCGAATCGCGTTCCTGTTCAGGCAGACGCAGCATAACAACCACCTCTTCACGCCCGCGCTGGATACGCTCGACCTCGCTACCCAGATAGGCCTGCTGAACCTGTTGCAGAATTGAACTTCGATCCAGCCCCAGCATGTATGCCTGGGCTTTAAGCTCGATGCGGAGCTCCTGCTTACCATCGGCCAGGGAATCCGTAATATCAAACAGACCGGGATAAGTCGCTAGCCGGTTTTTTACCTGATCTGCTGCGTCAGAAAGCATTCGCAGATCTGAGCCGGAAAGCTGAATATCCACCGGGTCAGACACACGGCCAAACTCTGCTCTGAAAGCCAAAGACTCAGCACCGGGAACCGGACCTATCAGCCGACGCCACTCGTTGACCAGTTGAAGGCTGGTGATATTGGAGTCGCGCTCCTCAGCCGGAGTGATCTCAAACCGAACCTGACCGACATGCGCGGCTCCCCGGGAGCCTGTTGTAGAAAAGATATGACGAATCACGCTGACACCACTCACAGGATCCCGATATTTCTCCTGCAACACCCTTGCTTTATCCGTCATTCTGACCACAAAACGATCCGTCACCTCAAAGGCTGTACCTGTTGGCATGGTCAGAGTAACCCGGGCCGTTTCACTCGGTACTTTCGGGAAGAAAGTAAAGCGCATCCAGCCTGAGCTGACGGTGGCCACCAACAGAATCAGAGCGCCTATTGAAAACGCCAGCGCGGTGTATCGGTACCTGAGCACACGCTTCAGTGCCGGACGATAATAGCGCAGGATAAAGCGCTCAAAGCCATCAGCAAAATCCTGTTGCAGCTGCTCCAGTCGGGACTGTTTTTCATCTTTAGCCCGGATTCGGATGTACTTGAGATGAGCAGGCAATACGAACTTGGATTCAATGAGTGAGAATAATAATACGGGAATAACGACAGCCGGAATCTGGGCAAAGATCGCGCCACGATGGCCGTCAATAAACGCTAACGGTAAAAAGGCAGCGACCGTGGTCAGAACGCCAAAGGTGACTGGAACAGCCACTTCCTGCGTGCCAATAATAGCGGCATCAAGCCCGTTTTCTGCTTTTCTGAGGTGGGTATAGACATTCTCCCCGGTCACAATGGCATCATCCACGACAATACCCAGTACCAAAATAAAGCCAAACAGACTGGCAATATTCAGGCTAACCCCGAGAAATGGCAGCAGAATAAAAGCTCCCATAAAACTGATCGGAATGCCGATGAACACCCAGAATGCGATCGCCGGGCGTAAAAAAAGAGTCAGCAGTGCAAGTACCAGTAAGCCCCCCTGCATGGCATTGCTGAGCAGTGTATTGAGGCGTTTTTTAACAACTTCAGAGTCATCATCCCAATAACTTATCTCAAGTCCCTCCGGCAGACTGGCCTGACGGGATGCGATGTATTCTTTGACCACATCGGCAACAGAAATCGCACTTTCCTGGCCTGTACGGTAGACATCAATCATAGCCGCAGGCTTACCATTAAACCGGGTGCGCAGCGGTGATTCTTCAAAACCATCGGTTACTGTTGCGATATCCTTCAGACGAATTAAAGCGCCATCAGAAGTAGCTTTGACAACAATATTTTCAAATTCACGTTGGCGGTAACGCTGACCTTTAGAACTTATGAGCACCTCATTTCCCGAGGTTTTCAGATTACCAGCCGAAAGATCGACGGATTCAGCCTGGATAATCTGGCGGATTTCACTCAGGGTCAGATCATACTGTTTCAGTGCAAAAGGAGAGATCTCAATGGCAATTTCATAATCACGAACACCATCAAGCTTAACCTGTGTTACCCCCGGAGCCCGGATCAGGTCATCTCTGACGCGCTCAGCAGCCTGTCGAATTTCACGTTCTGTCAGCTCACCAGACACCGTCACCGAAATCACTTCACGAATGCGTTCCGCAAGAGCGATCACCGGGCGCTCAGCCTCGGAGGGCAAGTTGCTGATCGCATCAACTCGGGACTTAATATCAGTCAGAACATCTTTTGGATCGTAGCCATCAGCAACTTCCATACTGACCGTTGCCGAACCTTCAGCTGAGCGACTGAAAATCTGCTCAATCCCTTCCAGATCCTGAACACTCTGCTCAATCAGAATCGTGACCCCCTGCTCCATATCATCCGGACTCGCCCCTCTCAGGCTGACAGAAACATCAACCTGATCAAATTGAATAGCCGGAAATACCTCAAGAGGTACTTTTTTCAACAGCAAAAAGGTCCCGGCCAACAGAATAGAGATCATCAGCAGGTTGGCAGCGACATGGTTTCGGGCAAACCACGCAATCATGACTCAGGCTCTCCCTGTTCAGCAGAGGTTAACGTTACCAGAGTACCACTGGTAACCTGACCTAAGGGGGTTACAACAAGCTGGTCACCGGTTTTGAGGCCGCTTTCTACGACTGAAAAATGATCGTCCTGCCAACCCAGCACTACATTCTGCTTTTGAAGTTTTCCACCAATAACCAGATACACATAACCACTTTGGTAAACAGACGAATTCGGAATCACGATGACATTTTTCAGCGTCTGGCCTTTTATAACGGTCTCTACAAGACTACCTACCCGAGGCCAAACCATGGAATCCCCGGCTTTATCCTGATTTGAAACAGAGGAAGATTCTTTCAGTTGCACTCGGGCCATTAACTGCTGAGATGCCGCGTCCAGCTCTGCTGCGGTGCGAATAAGCGTTCCGAAATAGCTTTTCTTCCTATCGAAGACCTGCACGTCTGTTTCAGCCTCAGGCCTCTTTCCTGAAGAGTCGAGCATCAGGTACTCCAGATCACGTTGATGCAGTGCCACTTCTATTTCAGGAGCCCGATTGGCAATCAGGGTAGCAATTTCAGCTCCGGAACTGATCGCCTGCCCCTCTTCAACATTCAGTGCTGCCACTGAACCGTCAAAGGGAGCCTTAATGCGGGCCTTGGAAAGGGATAATTCCGCTAATTTTACAGAGCTTCTGGCACTTTCAACCTGAGCTGCCGCCGCTTTTAACTGAGGTTTACGCAACACCCGGGCACTAGGCTCACCATTCTGACCCGATAGCGCCCAGGCTTGTCGTGCCTGCTCGGCCAGAGCTTGCTGCTCCGCATAGTTTTCCTCACTTTCTGTCAGGCTTGCTTTAGCAATCGCCAATTCAGCGACGTAGCGGGAATCATCAAGAGTAATCAGTAACTGACCTTTACTAAATGTGCCACCGGCTCTCAGCTCCGGGGCAAGATACAGAACTTCTCCCGCAGCCTCAGCGATCAAAGGCGTTCTCTGCTGAGCAACAACCCGACCAAAACGTTGGACTTTTAACGGATAGTCTTCAGGCGTTATGGTTTGAACCTGAACCGACATCGCCGGGGTCGGTTTCCGGGGAGCCCTGTTGACTTCGGGAGGATTTTTAAAAACGACCCAGGCACCACCAGCCATTGCAGCAAGAACAACAAGAGGGATTATTTTTCGTAACATAGTGTTTAACCTTTAAGCGTCAGCTCGGGCTGCTATAACAAATCATCATTCATTGGGTTAATGTGCTCAGGAATCAGAGCGCTTCAGCGTCCTTAGGAGTTTCACGAGATGACACCGAACGTGTATCGCCCCCCAAAAGCAGGTACAGACTGACCCGGTTTGCCAGCCTTTGGTTCTGAAGACGGATAACCTCTGCTTCTGTATCCAGCATGCTTTTCTGAATGGAAAGCAGGGTATCCAACTCAGTCAGGCCAAGCTGATACTGGCTCAGAGCCAGAGCGGTACTCTGTCGGGCTGTAACCAGGTTTTCACTGGCCAGCGCGTACCGGTGTTCAAGGGTCGTTTCCTGCATCAGGGCATTTTCCACATCAGCAAAAGCAGAGAACACCGCCTGCAGGTAGCTTTTTTCCTGCTGTTCCACCTCAGCTGCGGCCTTATCCTCAGCGGCCGCAAGCTTTCCAGCATTAAACAGGGGCTGAGTAAGGCTGGCCATCAGGTTCCAGTCGATATTCTGATCGACAGAAGCCGAAAGCGAGAGACTTGGAAAACGATCACGGTTAGCGGCAGCAAGTCCCGCATCAGCAGCGAGCAGTGTCAGCCATTGAGACTGAAGCGAAGGCGACCGGGATATCAGTTCGGATGGCAGAACATCGGATTTAAACGTGGGCAGCTCTGGCAGCTCAAGACCGGAATCACTGAGCAAGCGGCCGTCCGGATAGCGCCCCAACAAAACCTGCAGCGCCCTAACCTGTTCTGTAATCACCTGTTGCTGAGCACTAATCGTATCTTTTTCGTTCTGAAGACTCTTCCTGGCACTATAGAGATCATCAACCTCTTTCAGGCCTTTGCTATAACCCTGCTCAACGACCTTAAGCGCATTATTCAGCGTATCTTCACGCCGTTTGTAGAGCTCCAGTAGCTTTTTCTGAGCAATCAGGTTGTACCAGCCGGTTGCCGTCTCAGCGCTCAGATCAAGGGCTGTATCGGTGAAACTTGCTCTGGCAGCGGCAAAATTAAGACTGGCCTCTTTTTCCCGGGCGCTAAGCTTACCCCAAAGATCTAACTCAAAGCCTGCATTCAGGCTGACGGTTTGCTGGTCGGTGGTAATACTACCGGTTTGTCTCTGACTGAAACTGCCGGTGAGATCCAGCGTGGGATAAAGTGCAGACTCGCTCTGCACCTGCCCAGCTCCGGCACTTTTTACTTTTGCGGCTTCAGCAGCTAAGCCTGCGTTGTTACTCAATACACGCTCGACCAGAAGTGTTAAACCGGGGTCATTGAAGTTTTTCACCCAGCGGGTTTGCGCAGTAGTCGCCAATAAGGGTGAATAAAGCGACGACGAATCGGAGGCCTTGTCAGACAGTTGGTAGTGTTGGGCAGGGGTATTTACCGATTCAATTCGGGTTTCAGAGGATTGCCATTGCGAAGGCATGCCTAATTGGCTGAAATTCGGCTGATCACGATTCTCAACTCCTGAGCAACCCACAAGAGCCACAAAAACAGCAACACTGAGTAATTTCGGTTTTTTATTCATTAATACTATTCATTAATACTCTGGCGAAAAATTTAGATCGGGCGATAGAGTTTGTATTGATACAGGGCACAGCACTAACCCATCGGTAATTAATGTCAGCAGTCCGTTAATGATATCCCCGAAAACACAATATCCTAGAAAAGCGGCTTCTGGATGGACAGCATTGGCGTTCAATAATTCCCTTCAGGGTAAAGCAATGCTTTATAAACGCATACGCTTAACCTGCTGAAATGGTTTAAAGTTTTGTTAAGAATACTCAAGTTTAGGCAAGCAGCCTTAACGCCAGCTGAAGAGAGATAAAAACAGGGGGAAGTTGAGCTTACAAAAAAAGGCTAAGTGTGATGATCACAACTTAGCCTTGCGAGCTCTGTCAGCCCGAAGCAGGAGACCGATAATACAATCAGGCTTCCGGCATCTTTAGAGGCTCCGGCGAAACGATAATACCGTTATTATCAGCATACACGTATTCGCCCGGGCGGAAGGTCACGCCACCAAACGTGATATCCAGATCCTGCTCACCGATGCCTTTTTTCAGGCTCTTCATTGGATGTGAACCCAGCGCCTGAACGCCCAGTTCAAGCTCGGCGAGAACATCCACATCCCGAACACAACCGTACATTATGATGCCAGTCCAACCGTTTTTAACCGCTTTTTCTGCCAGCATATCCCCCAGCATGGCGCAGCGGAAAGAGCCACCGGCATCAACTACCATAACCTTGCCTTCGCCCGGCTGATCAACCAACTCTTTAACTTTGGAGTTGTCTTCAAAACACTTAACAGTGACCATCTGGCCACCAAAAGAATCTACACCACCATAATTAGCAAAGCCTGGCTCAACAGCCTGGACCAACTCTGGATACGCATCACACAGATCAGGGGTTACCCAATTCATTTTTTATACTCCATTAAACGTCCGGCAGTTTTAGCGTCCTTTTTGAGAACGCATACCTTCCACTGCCGGTAATTATTGAGCGCAGCCGATTCAGACTATGCCTTTCTCTGTGCCGGAGAAAAACACGGACTGCGCACTAAGCGCCTGACAGGGCAGCATTCATTGAAAGTAACGCTGACCTTGCAGTGACATTGTCACACAGCTTAAGAGCAAGTTCACTGGGCAAAAAGTTCTACCCATTCAATGGTCAAATTTCACAGAACAATCAATAAGTTAATACCTGACGAAAGGAAGGTGTTTTCCGCCCTAATTGATTAAAAATATTGGTTTTGTCATCCAAGACAACTATCATTCCAAGCCTATTTACCTTGGCCAGATAAGATTCCATGCTACAGAACCTAGAATTGCTGAAACAACTTAAGAATGATCTACAGGAGTCCGCCCCCCGTGTTGAAGGGCAGATTAAAGCTACCGAAAAGAGTTATGGCTTTCTTGAGACTGATAAAGGGAAAAGCTATTTCGTGCCGCCTCCTGAGATGCGCAAAGTGTTGCATGGTGACCGTGTTCAGGCGCGTCTGGTCAGCAATGATGGTAAGGAATCAGCTGAACTTGAAAGCCTGACGGAAGCCTCACTGATCCGTTTTATTGGCCGTGCCTGCTTCTTCAAGAATAAATTACAGGTAATGCCGGAGCATCACTTGCTAAACCGCGCTTTAAATGCGGTAGTCAAATCGCCACTTGATAAGAGCCAATTCAAGGAAGAAGACTGGGTTGTCGCTCTTCTGGAAAAGCATGCCTTACGTGATGGTAAGTTTCAGGCCGAGATCGTTCAGCGAATTGCTTCAGCTGAAGATACCAATCTGCCGTGGTTAATCAGCCTTGCCCGTCATAAGCTTTCTGCTGATGCTCCTGTGACGGAAACCCCTTTTGCACTTCTTGAAGACCCTCTGGATCGCCGGGATCTCACAGAACTGGCTCTGGTTACCATAGACAGCCCCAGTACTCGTGATATGGATGATGCAATTCACGCAGAAGCCACCGCTGATGGCTGGCTGCTGACCATTGCAATTGCTGATCCGTCTGCATATGTCGCCGCTGATTCCGATGTTGATCAAATCGCAAAAGAGCGTGGTTACACAACTTACCTTCCCGGCCGCAATATTCCAATGCTTCCACGGACGCTTAGCGATGAGCTTTGCTCTCTTCAGCCCAATGAAAAGCGCCCGGTTCTTTGCTGTCAGGTGCAGATCAATCAGGCGGGCACGCTTCAGAGCACGCCTGAGTTTTTTACAGCCTGGATAAGTTCAAAGGCTAAACTGAGCTACGATGAAGTGTCTAACTGGCTGGAACTTGGGGAAGAGCTCCTTCAAAGCCCTGAAGTTAATGCCCTGATCGCCCCCTCCCTTAAAGCGCTGAGTGACGTGGCAGAAGCCAGCTTCAAATGGCGCAGTGAAAATGCCGTCGTATTTAAAGACCGACCAGACTACCGCTTCAAGCTGGACAGTGAAGGTCAGGTCACAGCGATCATCGCAGAACAACGTCGCACCGCCCATAAGATGGTTGAAGAGACGATGATTCTGGCTAATATCAGTGCAGCCCGATTCCTTGCCACTCACAATACAGGTATCTTCAACACGCACATCGGTTTTGATCCCGAAAAAATTGAAGACGTGGTTACCATCGTGAACGATCAGGGTTATACCATGAACGCTGAGGATCTCGGCTCACTGCAAGGCTATGCAGCTTTCCGTCGACGCTTGATTGGGGAAGAAAATACCTGGCTGGATTCACGTCTGCGCCGCTTCCAGGGTTATGTACTGACTCAGAACAAACCAGCACCGCATTATGGGATGGGACTTGAGGGTTATGCGACCTGGACCTCCCCTATCCGTAAGTACAGCGACATGGTCAACCATCGACTAATTAAGCAGATTCTTGCCGGCCAGACGCCGGTGACTCCTGAAGACAGTCTGGGTGAGCAACTGGATCAACAACGGCAATCAAGTCGGCTGGCAGAACGAGATACCTGTCATTGGCTCTATACACGTTTCCTAAAGCCTGCCGTTGAAGAACAAACGGTTTTTGATGGTGAAATCTTTGATATCAGCCGAGGTGGAATGCGTGTTCGGCTGTTGGAAAATGGTGCGGCACCTTTTATACCGGGCAGCATGATCCATAAAGATCGTAAAGCGATGACCATGGACAATAATTCAGGGCAGGTCATTATCGAGGGTGAAACCCGCTATCGGCTGGGGGATCAGCTTAAAGTGCAACTTATCAAAGTTGATGAGGAGCGCAGAAGCCTTATCGCAAAACCTTGGGTTGAAAATACTGACAAGGCAAATGATGGCTCACCTGCCGAATAGACGTTAAGTTTAAGAATACCGAGGGTATATGATGGCCTGTTAATTTATTGACAGGCTTTTTTTATTTGAAACAGGCTCAGTGATTAGTTTTTGTCAGGTCATAACGGAGATATTCCTTGAGTCTGCGACCAATCGAAACAACAATCCCTATTAAATTACTCGGATTTGACTTTCATTTCCCTTTAGCTAAAATATAAGACAATTCTAAATTAAAGCTTATCCAGCAACTCTCACAGGATATCTGCCATGTTACCTAAGAAATATCTGCCGATTGTGGCTCCCTTGCTTATGTCTATCCTGATGGTATTTATTATGACAGGTGTGATTACAGCCTATAATACCGGTGTTGATGCCGGCTTCCCGGCTCGCTGGGCGCAGGCATTTGTGGTTGCCTGGCCGGTTGCCTTCACCATCATTTTTACCATGGGTAAACGTGTACAGGGTTTTGCAGCAAGAATTTGCACTAAAGAACCTGAAGTTGAGCTGGCTCGTTCGGGTGAATAATACGGCTACAGTTCTTTTGCGATAATAAAGTAAGAAAGGCATTCCCTATCCAAAACGGAACAGGAATGCCTTTTCTCTTTGGAGGGATCAGATCACGACCTCGCCAAGTTTGATCGCGCTTCCGGTACGCTCTTTTTCTTTCTCCGGAAGCACACTCAGGCTCGGCCACAATCCATCCGATAAGGTATCGGCATAGGGCGTTATAAGGCCTGCGTCTTTCATCGCTACAGCCGCACCCTCATGATCATACGCCAATCTGTGCCAGCTGGCTTTTATCCCTGTAGTACTTTGATTCGGTTCTAGCAGCAAATACCAGGTGGAAGATGTGCCATCATTGGCAGGCATACCGATTACTCCCGCATTGATCCAATACCTATCTCTGATTTTTCTATAAAACGGGATGCCACAGTGCCCGCCAATAATGACATCAGCTGATGTCTGTTTCAGCTCTTCCTCAAAGACATGCGTCGAACTTCCGGAAAACACAAACCGGTTAATTTGCTTAACCCCACCATGAATGACATGAAACCTTTTATCCTTCATTCGGAATCGTATTGAGCGGGGCAATGCACTCATCCAGAGTTTATGATTGTCCGATACTTTTGTTCGCGCAAAGCGATACCAACCCGTGGATAGCTGTGAACAAATGGAGTTATCTTCAAAACCGCATCCGCAATCCAGAGCACCCTGTGCCAGAGATTCCTCACAGTTACCCATAACAACATGAATACCCCATTTTCTGACCCGCGTTGTTGTCGCTTCCGGATCCGCGCAATAAGCGACAATATCACCGGTGCAGATGACATTCTCCGGAGGGATATCCAGTTTATTGGCCTGATTTATGATCGATAATGTCGCCTGGAGGTTGCTGTAAGGCCCACCAAAAATAAGCATAGGACGCTTTATCAGACCTAAATCCAGGTCGTTTGCCGATGGTTGTATAGATGAGATCAAGGTGCAGTACTCGCCACAGGTTTATTATGAGACTTCGCCTTTCCAGATAGCTTCATACCGATCCAGAAGAAAATACAACCACCCGTAAGAACCGTCAGTGAGATCCAAAGTAGTTTTGTGTATTTATGACTATCGCCTAACAGCGCGCTATAACCAGAAGACTCTGTGAAATAGAGCGCTGCACCACCTATAGCTAATAAAAATCCTGCAAAATAACTGGCTACAGGGATATCTCTGACCTGCCCCCATAAGCTGAAAAAGATCACTGGAGCCAGATACATAGACGCTGTACCACTAACAGCCACAGCACTAAACAGATCCTTATTTCCCAAAAATACCAGAGCAACCCCCAAGAGCATAAAGATCGCCATTGCAGCACGACCATGAGCGACACTTGCGGTAGAAAGTTTCATGTCAACAATAGCCAGTTTTGCTGAACTGGAAAGAGCACTGTCTAAGGTCGACATCGCGGAGATAATCAGGGAAGCACTGAACAGCAACATGGGTAATTCTCCCAGAATACGCGTCAGGGCCTGATTCAGATCCTCACCGGTTAATGCATGGCTTCCGGCCATCACCCCTAATAAACCGAACAAAAGAATACAAAGGATGCTGATCCAACCGGCATGAATAAAGCTCCGTCGAGTTACATTCCGGTCTGCCAGAAAGCCACGATCCATCATTACCGGATCATGCATCGGATAGCTCCATACCTGCAATAAGGCAACCAATAAAAGAATCGGGCCAGGCTCCGCTATATCAAAGGGTTTAAAAGCCAGCATTTGAGTGTCAAAGCTGCCACTCAGAACGGCAGTCAGAATGAGTAGAACCAAGACACCGATAAAAACAAACATCTGAAACAGATCGGTTTTAAGTGATGCATGCAGCCCCCCCAGCATGGAGTAAACCAGAGTAATCAGAGCTATCGTGATCACACCAAGCGTATAAGCCTGACTCCCAGCAACACCAAAAAGTAAGCCAATAACTAATAGATTTGCGAAAACCTCACTGACGAGCCGAACGCCAATCACACTGTTGTAACAACCCGTCCCCACTTTACCGAAACGGTCTGCCAGAAAGCTCTGAATGCTCTTATAACCCTGCTCAAACCTCAGATGATCGATAATTTTTCCACCCGTAAAGAACGACAGGTAATAAGCGGCATAAGCCAGAGTTCCCCAAATTCCGTAATAAAATCCTAAAATTGCAGCGTTTAAGAGTGAACGAGCAAAAATCCAAGTAGTTACCTGAGAGAAAATAAGCGTTATAAGGCCTGGTGCCTGTCCATCGGGAGAATGCCCCTGAAAGAATCCTGATGCCGAGCGCGCCTTGGGAGACAGAAAGATTGAAGCCAGAGCTACAAAAAGGACGATGGCGATAAGCGGGTAATCCATGGTGTCGTTTCCTGTTTTGTTTAAAGACACTCAATAAAAAGTTACCTGACTAATACGAATTCAGCCCGATAAACAGATTCAGTATCCCCGCAAAAAAAGGCCTGTCGGCCTTTTATTTACTGTCTAACTCATCAGCAAAAACCTGCATAAGTTGCCCGGATATTGCAAAACCGCCTGGCTTCAGAGGAAAGTCCTCAAGCCGGCCCCAATGAGCTTCAACAATCTCGTGGCCATCCACTTTAATATCTCCACCGTCATACTCACAGATAAACCCAAGCATCAGAGAGTGAGGAAACGGCCAGCTCTGACTGGACTGATACCGGATATTTTTAACGGATACCCCTACTTCTTCAAAAATTTCACGCTGAACCGCTTGCTCAACACTTTCTCCGGGCTCGATAAAACCAGCAATACAACTGAAATAACCCGGTTTAAAGTTTGCATTTCGCGCCAGTAACACTTGGTCTCCCTGTGTAATCAGGGCAATAATACAAGGGTTGATTCGCGGGTATTGCCGATAGCCACAACTGTCACAACACATCGCGTTCTCAACCGGGTGCATCCGGGATTTATGACCGCAACGACTACAGAAGTTATGGTCTTGTTCCCAGGTGAGAAGCTGACTGCCCGATGCGATCAGCTCAAAATCACTTTGATCCAACTGAGGAAGCAGAGCACGAAAGCCATATCGCATGAACTGCTCCGGAAACGCCTCTGGCCAATCTTGCCACTCAACACTTCGTGCGCAGTAAACAGGAACGCCATCTCTATGAGTGATATACCTCCATTCAATATCTGGTAGGTTTCGCTCTTTCTGCCAGAAGGACAACATGCCAGCTGCCGAATGCAGAGGTTCAGCCGATGTATCGGTAATAAGTTCATTTCCTGCGAATAAGATGAGTAAACTATCTGCAGGTAATTGAAGAGTCTTGCTAAAGCGTTTCGCTTGCATAAAAGCTCCACTGGACGGTAGTTAACCCATTTAACGTTTAAACTCGGGTTTATGTAACCATGGGTTTATGATGGCAATGGGTTTATAATGCCGCGACATTTCGTTTATAGGTGCATTATGAAAGTTTGTGGTGTTGAACTAAAGGGCAGCGAAGCGCTTATCTGCCTGCTCTCTAAATCCGGTGACCTGTTTGATATTCCAGACTGCCGTCAAATCCGTTTTTCTGTTAAAGACAGCGATGATCAACAGCAGATGCGCTACTTTCAGCAATCTTTTGGTAAGCTTCTGGAAGACTACAAAGTCGATAGGGTCGTCATCCGTCAACGCCCCCATAAAGGCAAGTTTGCCGGTGGTGCCGTGGGTTTTAAGATGGAAGGCGCACTACAGGCTCTGACCTCCGTTGATGTAGACATTCTGACACCAACGCAGATTAAAGAGCAGTTAAAGAAAACACCGATGCCTATCGACTTTCGTGAAACCGGCCTGAAAATGTTTCAGGAGGTCGCTTTCACTACAGCGTTTGCCTATCTTAGCAACCCCAAAGTAACCAAGGGTTCAGCTCCGTCAGAGCCAGAAGAAGCAGAGGCCCCTAACCCCTGGAATACATGATTCCATCAGAATTCAAACCTAAAAAAACGCGCCTTAAGCGCGTTTTTTTAGGTTAGTCAGGCTGGACTCAGGCATTAAATTCAGCAGCAACCACTGACATCTCAACTAACAGCTCTGGACGAGCCATACGCGCCTCAACGCAAGCGCGTGCAGGCGCTACACCTTCAGGCACCCAAGCGTCCCAAACTTCATTCATGGCCGCAAAATCTTTCATATCACGAACATAGATCGTGACTGACAACAGATGATTCTTATCAGAACCCGCCTGAGCCAACAGTTTTTCAATTTTCTCCAGAGTAGTCCGGGTTTGTTCTTTGATGTCGGCATTCGCATCAGCGGCAACCTGACCACAAAGATAGATGGTACCGTTATGTTTAACGATACGACTCATACGTTGACCCACTTCCAGACGTTCAATCGTCATTGAAAACCTCATAAATACAGTTTGAAAATTAATTTGCGTATTTTAACAGAACAAATGGCAACAATTTATTTAAAAAATGATTTTCTACAGAAATAAAGACTATCCAGGTGGTTCTAGTCAGCACATTTACCCTTATTTATGAACCTCAAGGTTTCTGAACGCATCTGGTCGAAATTAAAAGATGCAATATGCCCTCCCCTGCTTTCCAGCCAGCAGGCCTCCTTATTGTCAGCGGCAATGACTTCGAAAACGGCCCTCCCCTGAGAATAAGGAATAACAGCATCATCTTTACTATGCATAACAAGCGTTGGTACTGAGATTTCCGCAGCCGCATCAACAGGATCCCAGGTCCCCGGTACAAGAAGAGTAAAGGGGTAAATAAGCCATCCTATAATATTTTTACTTGTCGCTTCCCGCGCAATTTTGCCAAACCCTTCAAAAGGAGCATCCAGAATCAGGCCATCAATTGCATAAAAATCTTCTGTTTTTGCAACAAAGTTAACAGCAAGACTTGCTCCTATGCTTTGTCCAAGAATAAAGAAACGTTTTTCAGGATAGTGCTGTTTAATCCAGCGGGTTGCAGCTTCGATATCCTGAAGAATATCCGGTAACGAGGCTTCCCCCTGAGATGCCCCAAAGCCGCGGTAATCGAGAGCTAAAACATCCACGCCTTGCTGGGTGAGCCAATAAATACTATGGCTATGGGTACTAATATTCTGGGCATTACCGTGCAAGTATAAGACAAGGGTATTACTTGCTTTCTTTTGAGCCGGCAACCACCAACTATGGAGGCGAGTGCCATCCGCTGCTGTAAGAATAATGTTTTTATAAGGCTGCCCCACCTCTTCCGGAGTAGAGAACCAAATACTATGCGGATAGAAGAAATAAGAAGTGGTTCCTGAGCAACCCGAAATCATCGAAACCAAAAACACGTTCAGCAGCAATTTCCTGCTCAAGATCGCTTTAATCCGTATCAGTATCGAAGACGTTAATGCTTTGCTATGGATTTTAGTAACGCGGATCACTCCATGCTCCTTAGCCAAAAAAACCAGCAGAATTAATAGGTTCTGCTGGCTTGGGCTCTTGCTCTTATCTTATTAGTGTCTAGTAATACCAATTGATACCCGTTGATATCTCGGACTGGTCAACCTGAATGTTGTCTTTCTCTGACTGAGTACCTTTAGCCGCTAAGCGAAACTGCCAATTGGGGGCTAAAGTGTAGCCCAGCTCTGCAGTAAGAGAGCGGCGTTTTACTGTATCGCCTAAACTAAACTCCTGAAAGTTTGCTTCAATCTGCGCCTGATACTGACTTTGTTGCAAAAGCCAGCCAGCCCTTGGGCCAATACTGAGCTGATAGCCTTTCTCAAACTGGTCATCGGCCAACAACTGAACCTCTGCCAAACCATAAAAACGCCCAATGTCCGTCAGATATGCCTGGCCAAAAGCGACTTTCAAATAGCCATAGAGGTCACCCTGGTCTCCGAGAGGTCTTTCAAGACCTGTCGTCACAGCCCAGGCTATCGGGCTTTGAAAATAGGTCTGGTGACTCAGTGATAACACATCGATCAGAATAAACCGATTAAGACGAACCTCACTGTCATCCCAAACCCTGGCATCAAACTGCCCCATCTGAATCTGTGAACCGGGCACATAGCCATCCGGTAGATCCATCACATTGTGATAGGCCAATCTGAGGCGGAGATCGACAAACTCTGCATCGCCCTGGTCTCCAGAAGTAGCACCGGCCCAGACTGCGAATCTTGAGCTCAAATGCCCTTCATCATCACGAATTGCAGGTGTCGGTGGCTCGGCATAGCCTGCGTCAACAGGCCTCTTAGCTCGTGCGGATAACAGTTTAATTGTTCGTTTGCGAAGCTTAGGGTTGTCTTTTTGTTTCTTAATAGCCAGATAACGCGCATAAGCATGAGCAAGCTCCAATGCACGAACTTGCTCCTGTTCATTAAGGCCGATCAACAGTTGTTCGATATCTGCTTCGGTATCCACCAGGTCTCGGGCCACTTTAAGAACGCTATCACGGGTTTGTTGACTCTTGTATTCAAGGCCGGAAGCTGCAGAAGCGCGATAATGTGTCGCTTCAACCAGATCAGCATCCTGTAAAACCCGAATGGTATCGACAGGCACAGCAGTAAATGCGAAATTTTTTGTCAGATCTGAGCGTTCTGAACTGGCGTCCAGCAAGGCCAACAGACGGTATGAGCAGTTTTCATCAAAGAAGTAATAGTCAAAATAGGTGTCTTTTGTTTCCCACACATGGCGAACAAACTGGTCAACTTCTTCCTCGGTCAGATTCAGCCGATATTCCCAGATATCGCGATATTCCATATGCTGGTATTCATTGGTTTTTTCATAGTACGGCATTACAGAAACAACGCCAGGGTAGCCTCCGGTTAACCCTTTGAAACTGAATACCAGCTCGTTATCGCTTGGGTCTGCATTCGCCGCAAAGTTGACACTATAGGAAAGGAGCTTACTTTTTGATTCATCTTCACGGTCCAAACGAACTAAAGTATGACCATACATAGAAGAAGGCGAGTTGATATGTGAAGCAGGAAAAATAAGTGTCAGATAGTGCGCATTGATCTCGCTCTTCCATTCATTGAATTCAGAGCAAGTCTGATCAATAAAAGTCTCTTCCGGAAATTGTTGTTTTAACCAATGATACCTGGCAGGAAAGCGGCATTGTGCAGACTCATTATCAGGCATATCCGTTTTTTTGAAAGCACTCACATCAGCTTTAAGCTCAGCTAAGAGGCTGGTTTTGCCTTCCTCAGAAAGATAAAAATCATCGCTATCATTCTGACCGATAAAGCGGAAAGTATAAGGATGCTTTCTGAAATGTAATAAATGAGCCCACTGTTTCTTTGCCGCGATATCTTCCGCGGATTGACTATTTAAGGTCTGGCCTGCATAAACCTGACAAGCTAATGATGAAGCAGCTAATAAAAAAAGTCCCAGTACCCCTGACCAACGCATAAAAGACGTTACTCCAATATCATGACAAATAAACAGCAAAACTAACAGGCAATAAAAAAGCGCGCCTAAGCGCGCTTTTTAAAAACGATTGAGAGCAAAGGGTATTAGCCCAGATACTTCTGCAGAGAAGCATCCTTAGCCATTGCTGCTTTCATCGCTTCGTATGCAGAGCCTGAAGTACCTTCAGCAGTGAAGATGCTGTCAAAGTTTGACTGTACAGTACGGTTGAATGCAACAGTATCCTGAGACTCGATACCCATTACTTCAGCCAGAGCAGTCAGAGATTCGCCTTCACCTTTAGCTGCATCCATAGCCAGCTGATCCATGTTGTCATCCATGAACGCCTGACCCAGCTGCAGAGGACCGTTAGCATCCTGACAACCCAGAGTACCGGAAGTCATACCGAAAGTCTGGTTACCAGATGTACCATTAGTAGTCGCAGCCATTACGTGCTCATACCATGCAGATGCATCTGGGAACAGAACAGAAGAACCTAAACCACAACCGGCAGGACCGTGGTTACCCGCAGCGAAAGCCATAGAAGAAGAAGTTAGTAGAATTGCGCCTGCAATAAGTTTTTTCATGGACTGGATCCTTGTATCTTTTTTTCCGAAAAGAATTTCCAAACAGCCATCGTGGCTGCGGGACTAAGTTACGATTTTTTATAAATTTTGTCTACATATAAAACTGTAACTTTACGTACAAGTTTTTCAGTATGTTTTTGATTACTCAAAAGAAAATAGATACCTATTAAATATATAAAACCCCGAAAAAGAACGACGACTTGTTCGGGGTTTTATATCGAAAAACTAATTAACTATCTTTATCTGCCAACATAAACCAGGTTTCCAACACCGCATCAGGGTTAAGGGAAACACTATCGATTCCCTCTTCCATCAGCCATTTCGCCAGATCCGGATGATCGGATGGCCCCTGTCCA
The DNA here is from genome assembly GCF_982874595.1 of Oceanospirillum sp. Classification (NCBI taxonomy): domain Bacteria; kingdom Pseudomonadati; phylum Pseudomonadota; class Gammaproteobacteria; order Oceanospirillales; family Oceanospirillaceae; genus Oceanospirillum; species Oceanospirillum sp. Next base: position 47,970 of record NZ_CEYNZH010000015.1, read on the forward strand.
CAGATACCGACATATTTACCGGCTTTCTTACAGGCACTGATCGCCATGTGTAGCAGCGCTTTAACGGCAGGGTTACGCTCATCAAACAGGTGCGCAACGATACCGGAGTCACGATCCAGCCCCAGTGTCAGCTGGGTCAGGTCGTTGGAGCCGATGGAGAACCCATCGAAATAATCCAGGAACTGATCCGCCAGAATTGCGTTGGCAGGCAACTCACACATCATGATGACACGCAGATCGTTCTCGCCCCGTTTCAGGCCGTTCTCAGCCAACAGGTCGATCACTTCACGGGCTTCACCCAGTGTACGAACAAACGGCACCATAATTTCGACGTTGGTCAGACCCATCACATCACGCACTTTTTTCAGTGCACGACATTCCAGCTCAAAGCAGCTGCGGAAGGATTCTGAGATATAACGCGAAGCGCCTCGGAAGCCCAGCATCGGGTTTTCTTCAGCAGGCTCATACAGCTTACCGCCGATCAGGTTACCGTATTCGTTGGACTTAAAGTCTGACAGACGCACGATCACTTTCTTCGGATAGAAGGCCGCTGCCAGCGTGGAGATACCCTCCACCAGCTTGTCGACATAGAAATCCACCGGAGAGGTATAACCGGCAATACGCTTGGAGATACTGCGCTGCAGCTCAGGAGACAGCGTATCAAAGTCCATCAGTGCTTTCGGGTGTACACCGATCATACGGTTGATAATGAACTCCAGGCGCGCCAGACCGATACCTTCATTTGGCAGAGACGCAAAGCTGAAGGCACGATCCGGGTTACCCACGTTCATCATAATCTTGAACGGGATGTCCGGCATGGAATCCACATTGTTGGTCATGCGTTCGAAGTCCAGTTCACCTTCATAGATGAAACCGGTATCCCCTTCCGCGCAGGATACAGTAACCAGCTGACCTTCTTTCAGCTGCTCGGTGGCATCGCCACAACCGACCACTGCCGGGATTCCCAGTTCACGGGCGATAATCGCGGCGTGACAGGTGCGACCACCACGATTGGTGACAATCGCGGAAGCGCGCTTCATGACAGGTTCCCAATCCGGATCCGTCATATCCGTCACCAGGATATCGCCGGGCTGAACCTTATCCATCTCATCCGGGCTCATAATGATACGCACCGCACCGGAACCAATACGCTGACCGATGGAGCGACCTTCAACCAGCACTTCACCGCGCTCTTTCAGCAGGTAGCGTTCCATAACATTGGCATCAGAACGGCTTTTAACCGTTTCAGGACGCGCCTGAACGATATACAGTTGGCCATCATCGCCATCTTTGGCCCACTCGATATCCATCGGGCGGCCGTAGTGCTCTTCAATAATCATCGCCTGACGGGCCAGAGCCATCACTTCTTCATCATTGATGCAGAACTGACGACGCTCTTCCGGACTGACATCCACTGTTTCAACGGATTTACCGGTTTCTGCGGCTTCGCCATACACCATTTTGATCATTTTGCTGCCAAGGTTACGGCGTAACACGGCAAAACGACCCGCTTCCAGTGTCGGCTTGTGTACATAGAATTCATCAGGGTTTACAGCACCCTGTACAACGGTTTCACCCAGACCGTAAGAAGCCGTGATAAATGCGGCATCACGGAAACCGGATTCGGTATCCAGCGTAAACATCACACCACTGGCACCGGTCTCACTGCGCACCATCTTCTGGATACCCGCAGACAGCGCCACCAGAGAGTGATCAAAGCCCTGGTGAACACGATAAGAGATCGCACGGTCATTAAACAGTGATGCGAAAACTTCTTTAACCGCTGTTTTGATGTGCTCAAGCCCCTGAATGTTCAGGAAGGTTTCCTGCTGACCGGCAAAAGACGCATCCGGCAGGTCTTCCGCTGTTGCCGAAGAACGAACTGCAACCTTCAGATTTTCGTTGCCGTTCTGCAGCTGGGCGTAAGCTTTTTCAAGTGACTCTTCGAGAGCCGGTGGGAAGGGTGTTTCCAGAATCCAGTTACGGATCTGGGCACCGGTTTTTGCCAGGGCATTAACGTCATCAACATCCAGCTTATCCAGCTCAGCGTTGATACGATCAGCAAGGCCTTCATAGTTCAGGAATTCACGATACGCCTGAGCGGTCGTCGCGAAACCACCGGGTACAGATACACCGGCTCCGGCCAGATTACTGATCATCTCACCCAGAGATGCGTTTTTACCACCAACATGCTCAACATCATTCATGCCAAGCTGATCAAACCACGCGATGTATGCGTCCAACTTAAATCTCCCCCTGAGCTTGCTTTTCAGATGAATTCTTCGACAATGGAACGAGAATTTTTCAATGATACCATGAAGTTGCAGGCGAATAATTATGAAACGTACCGCCTTTTTTGTTTCCGATGGCACCGGGATTACTGTCGAGGCTCTGGGCAGAAGCCTTCTGGCTCAATTTGAGCACACAGAATTTACCTATGTCATTAAGCCTTTCATCGACTCACCCGAGAAAGCATCACGCCTCGTCGAACTAATCAATAATGTCTATTCCGAAGATGGCATCCGTCCAGTTGTCGTGGACACCATTGTAAATGATGATGTCCGGTCTGTGTTGAAAAGCGCAGAAGCATTCACCCTTGATATTTTCTCCACCTTTCTGGCACCACTAGAGGAAGAATTGGGTTCAGCGTCTTCCTACAGCGTCGGAAAATCTCATTCGATCCGTGAAGATGACAAGATTTATAAGGACCGTATTGACTCGGTTCACTTTGCGATCGACAACGATGATGGTGGCCGGACACGACATTACGACAAAGCCGATATTATTCTTTTAGGCCCTTCCCGTTGCGGCAAGACCCCCACCTGCCTCTACATGGCACTTCAGTTTGGTATAAGGGCAGCTAACTACCCACTGACCGACGATGACTTTGAGTACGGCGAGTTACCCAAAGCGGTACGTCACTACAAGCATAAGCTTTTTGGTCTGACAATTGACCCGGACCGCCTGGCGAATATCCGCAATGAACGTAAACCGGATAGTCGCTATGCGTCGCTGAAACAGTGTGAGATGGAAGTGGATGAGGCAGAGTTGCTTTACCAGCGCTTCGGTATCCCTTATATCAATTCAACGCATTTCTCTGTTGAAGAGATCTCGACACGCATGATGGAAGAAGCGGGCATTGAACGTCGGGCCGCGCCTAAATGAGTACAAAACTGATGGTAGAGCTACTGAACCTCATAGTAGGAGTTTGAAGCACAATGTTCGTAAAAGGACGCAGCACAACATTATGAAGGATATCAGGCGCTATAGAGCTCCATTCTTGAAACAACCTTACCTAAATAGTCCCGTGTTTCCTGATAAGGCAGGTTTCTCTTTAAGTGTGAGTACACCTGCTGCGGCTGTAACCGGTTTATTCTGGAGGCTGCTCCTCTGACACTGGTTGCCCCAGTAAAGGCCCGTGCAACATTTCCCGCTCCGGTATTATAGGCAGCTACCGCACAATAAAGTCGGCTTAACGGATCATCAATCAGGCGCAGGTAACGGTAATAGAGCAGGTGCAGATAAGCAGCCCCAGAGCGCACATTGATCTTCGGCTGATAGAGTTCAGAGGCGGTAAGCAACCGTGATCGCCCACTCAGGTACTCAGTGGTATCAAGCCCGGCACTTTGCGGAACAATCTGCATCAGCCCAAAGGCCGGTATATGGCTTCTGGCCATGGGATTAAAATAGCTTTCCGTATGCATAACAGCCATCACAAGGGCTGCCGATACTTTCTGCTCATCCGCATACTCTTCTGCCAGAGGCTGATAACGCTTAGCCTTGGTCGCGGTACTGCCTTCCGGTAACTGAATCACCACTCTGGCAACCGGGCGGCGATCTTCCACAATGCTTTTCTCAGCCGGTTTCAGAATGTCACCGGCACTTTTACCCACAAAAAGATCACTGAGGATAGGTTCTGCCGCAAGTTGTTCAGCATTTTTTTCTATCTGATCCCGATCCACCAGCTGAAGAATAGCGTCATCTTTGTAGGCTCCCTGGGTATCCAGATTGAGCAGTCGTTCCACTTCCTGCCTGATCTTACTGCCCGCCTCCGCCGGAGAAGCTCCTTGTGCCTCAATCGTGACCGTACCGGCCTTATAATCAACGGCGGAGCGAACCAGAAGGTCGGAGGAGTAACTGACAAACTCTGACCGGCTACTGATCTTAGCGTCCAGCCAATACTGTTTGATCTCCTGCTGGTAGACCAGCTGTGCGGCTCTGAAACGAGCCTGATAGTTATCAAACTGTTTACTCTGAAGTCCTTTGTACTCATCGAAGGTCATTGCAAAAGCCTCAGGCACACTTGCACCTGCTGTTGCCAGCAGTATTCCCTGCAAAAAGACTCTCCGTTCCATATGACCTCCGGTTTATTCAATCTTCAAATACCAGGAAGCCCGCACTGGGCGGGCTTCTTCTATAACGCGCAGAACTTTACCCGTTTAACGATACTGGCACAGGTAAGCGGTTTGTTCAGCGACTTTAACATCGAAGCTTTGATTCGCATCGATCTCAAAACGCTCACCCGCAGCATAAGTGATCCACTCATCGCTACCCGGCAGCTTTACCGTCAGCGCACCGGATACAACCGTCATCGTCTCGTGCTGGCTGGTGCCAAATGTGTAGTCACCCACATTCATTACACCAACGGTCAGCTGACCTTGTTTGTTGTCCAGAGCGATCGACTTAACCTGATCATCAAAATACGAGTTTACTTCTAACATGGGTTCTCTCACATAAAAGCTCTGCTAAAACAGAGTGTTGTTATCAGTTCGGTCATACCGAACCCAACCCCTAGTATATGTCCGGAACGAAATTAATTGAATCCAACGGTGGGCGTACATAACCCGTATCCTCCTGGCGCTCGGGCAGTTCAATAGGGTCAGGGGTCAGATCTTCATAATCGATCAGGCTGAGTAAGTGGCTGATAACATTAAGACGAGCACGTTTTTTCACCTCGCCATCGACCACATACCAAGGCGCTTCCGGGATGTCGGTATGAACAAACATGGCGTCTTTAGCCTTTGAATATTCAACCCAGCGAGTACGTGACTGCAAGTCCATTGGACTCAGTTTCCAGCGTTTATGAGGACGGTTAATGCGATCTTTAAAGCGACGTTCCTGCTCTTCGTCGGAAACGGAGAACCAGTATTTAACCAGTGTAATACCTGAACGTACTAACATACGTTCAAACTCAGGACAGGTACGCAGAAACTCCTGATATTCCTCATCGGTACAGAAACCCATCACCCGCTCAACGCCAGCGCGGTTATACCAGCTACGGTCAAAAAGCACGATTTCACCGGCACTTGGTAAATGCTTAACGTAACGTTGAAAATACCACTGTGTTTTTTCACGCTCAGTTGGTGCAGGCAGTGCAGCTACCCGACAAACCCGAGGGTTAAGAGCTTCTGTAATTCGTTTAATACTACCGCCCTTGCCTGCTGCATCGCGGCCTTCAAAGATGACCACGACCTTCATTCCTGTATGTCGCACCCATTCCTGAAGCTTAACAAGTTCAACCTGAAGCCGTTCCAACTCCTTTTCATAGAACTTTTTATCAATCTTCTTGGTATTACCAACTTTTTCTTCTGCCATGATTCCTTCCTTTAATTGGCTAAAACGCATCTGACTTGCAGCTTTTCAGTGTATCCAATGAAGACGGGGAATAACAAGAAGAGGAGGAAAAACCGGATAAGGATTAGGATTTTATTGATCTGAAACAGAGAGTTGTCGGATCGATTTGCGCACGGTCAACCAGGAGACATAAGCCATCATAGCGTTGGCAACGACAGCACCGCCAAAAATGCCATAAAGACCAAAAAACCAGGCACCCAATGCACAAACAGGCACATAAAAAACAAAAAGGCGAAGAATACTCAACCTGAGTGCAACCATCGGCTGGTGCAGGGCATTCATGGTCGAGTTGGCAAGAATAATAACGCCCTGAAAGCCCAACCCCAGAGGAACCAGCCAGAGGAACCCATACAGGTTATCTGCAAACCCGGTACCCTGATCGGCAAAAGCACCAACCAAAGGTGACCGAAAGGCAACCAGTAACAACCAGACAAGTGCCTGCCAGACAAGAGCAAACAGAAAACAACCCACGACCCCCTTGTAGAGCCGTTCAATTTGGTTGGCTCCCAGGTTCTGACTGACAAAAGGTGGCAATGTCATTGAAAGTGCAAGAATAACGATAAGCGAGACAGATTCAATTCGATTTCCCACACCAAAACTGGCCACAGCCTCCGTGCCAAAAATTGCCACGATACGGGTTAAAATCGCTGCACTAATAGGAGTCAGGATGCTGGAAATAATTGCCGGGATGGCAATTTTTCCAATAGCTCGCCAGCTTTCCATAACGTCGCAAAAACGAACTGCACTAAAGGTGAGCAGTTGATTACGAACCTGAGGCAGAAGAAGAACAGCAACCGTCAGTAACATCCACGAGATTAGAGTGGCAAGTGCCGCCCCCTGAACCCCCATCCCAGGTATCGGTCCCCAGCCAAAAATAAGCAATGGATCCAAAAGAGCATTGAGTAGCGCAGATGCAATCATTGCCAGGCCCGGAATCAGAGTGTTTCCTGATGCCCTCAGGGCACTACTGATCGTTCGGGGAAAAACCACAAACAAGGTCCCCAGATACCAGACCTTCATATAATCCCGGATGTAAGGCATCAGCTCGTCAGAAACACCCAAGAGTCGAAATAAAGGCTCTAGAGTCAGCCAACCCAGAAGCGTCAGCAATAGAGATAAAACAATGGCCAGCAACGCTGAATCAGTTGTTCTGCGCTTGACCAGTTCATGGGCTTTTTGACCAAGAAGCCGACCAACAACGGCTGAAGTGCCAATACCAAGACCAATAGATAATGAGATCAGTGTAAAGGTAACCGGGAAGGTAAAGGTAACAGCAGCCAAAGCTTCTGTTCCCAACTGAGCGATAAAGTAAGCATCAACAAGATTGAACAGCATCAGGGCGACAATGCCCCCCATCACCGGCACTGTCATCTTAAAAAGTAACAAGGCGACAGGGTCGCTTGTTAAATTAGGCTTAGCGCTCATCAGATGGCTCTGCGGATGACGATTCTTGATGCGAACCAGGTATTTCCTGCGTCATAACGTCCGCTCCAGCCTGCACGACCTGATTCCTGCCTCCGGCTTTAGCACTATAGAGAGCCCGGTCAGCAAGGCGAATCAGCTCAGACACATCGCCCTCCAACTCAGATTTCATCGTGGCCACCCCCATGCTTACCGTGACATAAGGAGAAACCTTTGAGGCCGCATGAGGAAGGCGCAGCTGTTCAATCACCTTTCGGCACTGCTCGGCAAGAATCACCGCATTCTCGTTGGTATCCGGAAGTAAAATAGCAAACTCTTCACCACCGTAGCGGGCAACCAGATCCATAGGCCTGGACATCATATCTTTTAATGCCTGAGCAACCGCGTGAATACACTCATCCCCTTCAAGGTGGCCATAATAGTCGTTATAAAGCTTAAAACAGTCGATATCGACCATAATCAACGTCAGAGGTGTCCGGTTGCGCAAAGAGCGTTTCCACTCTTTGTCGAGCACTTCATCAAAGTAACGTCGATTGGCTACCGCAGTTAAGGCATCTGTTCGGGAGATTTCGGCTAACTCCTGATTTGAGGTCAACAGCTGCCGAGTCTCATGTCGGATACGGGCATTTTTGCGCGAAACCCGCATAAAAATATAAGAAATAAGTCCGGTAAGCGTGACACCAAGAACAAATATCAGGTGCGGCAGCCACGTCGCTTTACTTTTGAAGTAATAATGCGTGGGTAGTGCCTCTAAAAACCATTGTCGATTAACACTCACATGCATAGGGACAAGCACTGAGCGGCCCGGATCTATCTCCAGTCGGGTTCGGCTCACATGATGATGCAACAGCGTAGGTTCCAGCGCTCCGGTCTGGTCCCAAAGCTTCATATCAATACCCGAAACACGAATCTGACTGAGTGCATCTTCAAATGAGATTCGAAGATCAATCACTGCAACAATATAACCCGCAATCTTCCCCGGATAGCCTCTCAGAGGAATCGAGAGAACGGCTTTAACCATCGAGGTGTGATAGCTCCCTTGCTTCTGCAGCGCGTCACTCAGCTCAATACGCCCAGAAGTAAGAATCAGCTCACCGGAAGATTTTGCCTGCTCGAGAAGAGGATTAAGGGAGTCGTTCCCAACCATATCAATGCCAATAGGCATTTTTTGGGTACTTTCTCCCTGAAAATAAGTGACAGGCCGATGAACACCCTGGCTTCGTTCAGAATGCTTAAACTCACCCTCAGCATTCTGTTCAAGCACTGCGAACTTAGTTAACCCATTGACTTCGACGACATCTTTTTCGAAAACAGAGCGCAATTGAGTATTGATTTCAGGAATCCAGTAAACGGCCACAATATCTTTGTGACGAGCCCGACTATTACTGGCAACGAATTCAAAATCATCCTGACGGGGAATCGCTTGAGCAATAAATAGTGTCCGGAGGGTATAGAGAGCCTCAAGTGACGTGTTTAGCTCGCGGCTGAATACCGCACTACGGTCCGTAACATCTTTTACAAAACGATTTCTAAGCTGTTCCTGTTCTGAGAAATGCAGTAGCCAGGCCGCTCCCAAAGAGAAGCTAAGACCAATAATCAGAATAAGAAAAGCCCAGTTACGGGATGTAGTTTCTTTCATTAAAAAACCAGTTTTCAGACGATACAAGCCTGAAGATGCTTATTATGTTCCAAGGGGCGTGGATTATCACAAATCCACGCCATAAAAAGAATATCTAAACTGATATTTTTAACGGTTAGTTTTTCAGGATTTGTACCGATTTACGCCAAACGTCTGATATTTAGTGCCCGGTAAATCTGGGTTCTCTTTTTTCAAGCATAGCAGCAACCGCTTCGCCATGATCCGACGTATGATGAGCTAATGCCTGCATAGATGCAGAGAGTTCCAACAAGGTCTCCAGTGATACTTTCTGCCCCTCTTTCAACAATTTCTTGGTCATTCTCAATGCCCGGGGAGGATTGACGGCTATACGCTCAGCCATTTTATAGGCCGCAGTCATTAGCTCTTCCGGCTCGGCAACCTGAGAAACCATGCCCCAGCTTAACGCGGTATCGGCATCTACCGCTTCCCCGGTGAACGCCATTTCACAGGCACGGGACATTCCTATGGCCCGCGGCAGAAACCAAGCCCCACCATCACCAGGAATAATGCCTATTTTGGCAAAGCTCTCTGCAAACTTAGCTTTTGTGGAGGCTATGCGGATGTCACACATCATCGCCAGATCGCAGCCTGCGCCGATTGCCGGGCCATTAACGGCCGCAATCAGAGGCACTTCAAGGTTATTCATCGCCAGCGGGATGCGTTGAATACCCCGGCGATAACCTTCTCGAAGCTCAACCGGAGAACCGCCAAACATACCTTCTTTCTCGTGCATATCTTTAACATTGCCACCGGATGAAAAAGCCTTACCAGCTCCGGTAAGTACGACAACTGAGACACTATCATCACGATTTATCTTTCTGGCGGCCGCTTCAAAGGCATCAATCATCGCATCGGATGAGATCGCATTGCGAGTCTCATCCTGATTCATGGTCAGCGTTACAACTGAACCTTCCTGCTGATACAACAAGACATCACTCATCAAAGGTACTCCTTCATTCATTAACTTGTCTCATTCACTAAAAATACGACGGTCATCGCAGCCCGAACCATTAATAAAAAAAGCCTGTACAAAGCGTACAGGCTCACAGGCACTTAAAAAGTGTGCAATACAAAAAGCTATGGGGACTTAGTTAAAATTCTTTTTCATAAATTTCTGGATCTCCCCAACAATACCACTTCGGAAAAGCAGTACACAGATCACAAAAATCAGACCCAGAATCACCGGTACCCAGGAAGACAGAGGACCCTGAGACAGATAATTCTGCAAAGTCACAACTGTCGTCGCACCAACGATTGGACCAAAGATGGTGCCCACACCGCCCAGCAAAGTCATCAGGATAACCTCACCGGACATGTGCCAATGCGCATCCGTCAGGGAGGCCAGCTGGAAAACCAGACTCTTGGTAGAACCCGCCAGCCCCGCCAGCGCTGCCGAGATAACAAAAGCAACCAGCTTGAATTTATCGACATCGTAGCCCAGAGATACCGTGCGCGGCTCATTTTCACGAATCGCTTTCAGGATCTGGCCGAATGGAGAATGAATCGTACGGTAAATGATCGCAAAACCGATAACGAAAACCGCCAGCACGAAGTAATACATTGGCAGGTTGCCTTCAAGACTGAACAGACCAAACAACTTACCCCGTGGAATCCCCTGCAGACCATTCTCACCACCGGTGAAAGGCGCCTGAACATAGAGGAAGAAGACCAGCTGAGACAACGCCAGCGTGATCATCGCAAAATAGATACCCTGGCGGCGGATCGCCAACTTACCAAAGATGAAGCCCATAACCGCTGAGCACGCAGTCCCCACAAGAACACCCAGCTCAGGGGTAAGCCCCCACTGCATAATGGTATGGCCCGTGATATAGCCACCGGTTGCCAGAAATGCAGCGTGTCCGAAAGAAAGCAAACCACCATAGCCCAGCATCAGATTAAATGCGCAGGCAAACAGCGCAAAGCAAAGGAGCTTCATCAGAAAAACCGGATAGATGGCGAAAGGTGCAACCAAACCCACCATCAGAAGAAGCATAAAAGACAGTTTTGTTTTATTCATAGTTTTACCTGTCGCGCCACTGTTCAGTGCTTGAGTCGTCATGATTTAAGCCTCCTTACCAAACAGTCCGGCCGGACGTACAAGAAGTACAATAATCATCACCAGGAAGATCACCGTTGTCGAAGCTTCCGGGTAGAAAACTTTAGTCAGACCTTCGATCAGTCCCATCATCAGCCCCGTGACAATCGCCCCGAAGATCGATCCCATGCCACCAATCACAACAACAGCAAATACAACAATCAGCAGATTTGACCCCATCACAGGGCTCACCGAGTAGATCGGGGCTGCCAGAACACCAGCAAAAGCAGCCAATGCCACACCGTATCCGTAAGTCAGCGTAATCAGTAACGGCACATTAATACCGAAGGCCTGCAGCAACTGTGGATTCTCAGTACCTGCACGCAGATATGCGCCCAGCTTAGTACGCTCGATCATGTACCAGGTGCCGAAGCAGATCACCAGTGAGGCAACAATAATCCAGGCGCGGTAGGTTGGCAGGAACATAAAGCCCAGATTATTACCGCCCTGCAGCAGCTCAGGTGCAGAGTACGGCTGACCTGAAACACCAAAAAAGTGAATAAAGGAGCCTTCAATAATCAGTGCCAAACCAAAGGTCAGCAGCAGACCGTAAAGGTGGTCCTCTTTGTAAAGACGGCGCAACATGGTTTTTTCGATGGCGATACCGATTGCAGCAACCACCAAAGGCGCAAGTACTAACGCTACCCAATAGTTGACACCCAGAAACTTGAGGCCTAACCAGGCGACGAATGCACCCAGCATATACTGAGCACCGTGTGCGAAATTAATAATGTTTAACAGGCCAAAAATAATAGCCAGACCCAGGCTCAGCAGTGCATAGAAAGATCCGTTAATCAGACCGATCAACAGCTGGCCAAATAAAACCTGCGGCGGAAAACCCAGTAACTCTGCCATAACAAAACCCTTTAACGCTCTTGAAAAGGCGCCACCCTAGAAACACAGGTGTCGTTATTCTTATTGTTCAATAAACCGGAAACACATAGAAAAACCGGAGAAGCTATACACCCAAGCAGATGAAGGCTTGAGCGTGACGGGCCTCAGAACAGCCCGTCACAGTGAGGTCACGCGATATTAGCGACCTGCAACCAGCTTGCACTTAGACTCAGCCAGAGGGCGGAATGCCTTCTCTGCTGGGATAGTGCGCAGGATTTTGTAAAGATCCCATTCACCGGTTGATTCGGAAGGCTTCTTAACTTCAGCCAGATACATATCGTGAACCATACGACCATCATCACGAATACGACCGTTTTGCGCGAAGAAGTCATTAATTGGCGCTTTCTTCATCTGAGCCATTACAGCGGAAGATGCATCACTGTTAGCTGCCTTAACAGCTTCCAGATAGTGCATCATTGAAGAGTAGATACCCGCCTGAACCATGGTTGGCATTTTGCCGGTACGATCAAAGTAACGCTTAGACCATGCACGGGTTTCAGGCGTACGATCCCAGTAATAACCGGTTGTCAGCTGCAGCCCTTGCGTGGTTTCCAGACCAAGGCTGTGTACATCGTTCAGGAAGATCAGCAGACCAGCAATTTTCTGACCTGCCTGTACAACACCGAACTCTTTAGCGGTTTTCAGCGAGTTAGTGGTATCCGCACCCGCATTAGCCAGACCCAGAATCTTAGCGCCGGATGCCTGAGCCTGAAGAATGAAAGAGGAGAAATCATTCGTGGCAAGAGGATGGCGAACACCACCGATAACTTGACCGCCGCTTTCTTTAACAACTTCGGTTACGTCAGCTTCCATCGCATGACCAAAAGCATAATCAGCCGTCAGGAAGAACCAGGAATCCCCACCTTCTTTTACAACCGCCTCGCCCGTACCGTGAGCTAACGCATAGGTGTCGTAAACATAGTGCACAGAGTTAGGTGTGCAGTACTGGTTGGTAATAGAGGAAGACGCGGAACCCGATACAATTGAAACCTTATCTTTCGCTTCAACAACCTTGTTTACCGCGATAGTTACGGCAGAAGATACCATGCCGGCAACCATGTCGACTTTTTCAACGTCAATCCACTGACGTACTTTGTTAGCGCCAATATCAGGCTTATTCTGATCATCAGCACTTACAATAGTGATTTTCTTGCCGTTAACTTTGCCACCGAAGTCTTCGATAGCCATCTTAGCGGCTTCAAGACCACCCGGGCCTGCCAGTGCGGAATAAGTACCGGACATATCAGCCAGATAACCGATACGAACTTCATTATCGGAGATATCTGCCTGAGCAGCGGTAGACGCCGCCATTGCCGATACGATTGCGCTGCACATTAGTTTTTTCAGCATTTTCATAGTCCACTCCATCGCTTTCGCGTTGTTATTGTTGTTGTGGTTTTAGGGTTGGTTATTGCGGTTATTGCAAAACCGGGTTAGGCACTTATTGTTTTTGTTTGCCCGCGACTCTGCCCTCTTGGCTGAATCGCTTTTAAACACCCAGATAGGTGTTCAGCAAATCCATTTTCTCTTCCAGTTCATGACTGGCGATCTCTTCAACGATTGAGCCATGCTCCATCAGGTAGTGACGGTCAGCCAGTGGTGCAGCAAAACGGAAGTTCTGCTCAACCAATACAATCGTTAATCCTTTGTCTTTTAACTTCAGAAGTACCTCGCCCAGTGACTGAACAATCACAGGGGCAAGACCTTCAGTGATCTCATCCAGCAGCAACAGGTTGGCACCGGTACGGAGAATACGGGCCATCGCCAGCATCTGCTGTTCACCACCAGACAGACGCGTACCCTGGCTGGTACGGCGCTCATACAGGTTTGGGAACATCTCATATATATCATCCAGAGACATACCACCACTGCGAACCGTTGGCGGCAGCATCAGGTTCTCTTCCACATTCAGGCTGGAGAAGATGCCACGCTCTTCCGGGCAAAAACCAACGCCCAGATGCGCAATCTGGTGAGCAGGCATACCAACGGTCTCGTTACCGTTCACCATAATAGAACCGGTACGCTTACCCACCATATTCATAATGGACTTAAGGGTGGTCGAGCGACCCGAACCGTTACGACCCAGCAGGGTTACCAGCTCGCCACGGTTTACCTTCATATCAATACCATGAAGGATATGGGACTCACCGTAAAAAGCGTGCAAATCAGAGATACGAAGCTGTTCAATATCTTTTTTATGTTCCAAACTCATGCTGCTTCACTCCCCATGTAGGCTTCACGCACGTCAGGGTTCTGAGACACCTCTTCGTAAGGGCCTTCCGTCAGCACGGCGCCGCGCTGCAAAACAGTGATGCGATCAGACAGGCTGGAAACAACATGCAGGTTATGCTCAACCATCAGAATGGTACGACCGACAGATACTTTCTTGATCAGCGCCATCACACGCTCAACATCTTCGTGACCCATGCCCTGAGTCGGCTCATCCAGCAGCATCAGTTCCGGCTCAAGTGCCAGAGTGGTTGCCAGTTCAAGAGCGCGCTTACGGCCATAAGGCATTTCAACAGTGATGGTATCTGCCCATTTAGCCAGATCCACTTCTTCAAGCAGTTCCATAGCGCGGTCGTTCAGCACATCGAGTGAGCGGTCAGATTTCCAGAAATGGAAAGACGTACCCAGCTTACGCTGCAGAGCGATACGCACATTATCCATAACCGTCAGGTGGGGAAATACAGCGGAGATCTGAAAAGACCGGACCATACCCATTTTGGCAATATCAGTCGGTGACTGATGAGTAATGTCCGTGCCATTAAACAGGATCTTTCCATGAGTCGGCGTCAGAAACTTAGTCAGCAGGTTGAAACAGGTGGTCTTACCTGCTCCATTCGGTCCGATCAAAGCATGGATGTGACCGCGCTGAACCTGAAGATTAACATCATCAACCGCGGTAAAACCTTTAAACTCTTTGATCAAGCCTTGGGTTTCCAGCACAAAATCTTGGCTCATTCCAAAGTCCTCGTAGCCGGAATGTAACACCGTCTGCCAGCAGACAGATCACACTCCATAAATTGTATTGTTATTGTTTTATGCTGATCCAAAGTCCATCCAACCTTGTTGTTTTTATTGCCTGAAGTCTCTTGCTTCAGCGGCTGGTTAGATCAGCGAAAAGATTAAAAATAACCTTTACGTAAACGTAACATATAGGGTTTAAAAAGCCCGTACAATCCCTTTTTTTACCTATTAGACCAATGGTTAATAATGTTTGAAACTTGTGACTATCTGCGGTCATTTGTCGCAAAAAAGAGACTAATGAGTCACACAAGAAGAATTAAAATAATACTTAAAAAACAGTGTGTTGAAAAAAACAATTTCCCTGAACAGGCAGAACCAGAGGCCAAATAGAGCCCCTGTTCTACTTCTGTCCTCAGTTTGAAATCAGGCCTGCGAAGGCTCCGGAGCCAAACCTTCACTCACCATTTTCTCGGTAATTTCCGGCAGGATAGATTCATCATCAATCGTCGACGGCATCGCATAAGACTCACCATTAGCAATCTTGCGCAGCACAGCTCGAAGAATCTTACCGGAACGGGTCTTAGGTAAACGGTCCACCACCAGAGCTCTCTGGAAACAAGCAATCGCTCCGATCTGTTCACGGATCATGGCAACCAGCTCTTTCTCCAGCACCTCTTCCTGAATATCGACACCATCTTTCAACAGGATCAGACCGACCGGCACCTGCCCTTTCAGAGACTCCTGCACGCCAATCACAGCACACTCTGCAACCGCAGGGTGCTTGGCGACCAGCTCCTCCATCTCACCGGTGGAGAGACGGTGACCGGAGACGTTAATCACATCATCGGTACGACCCATGATGTAAACAAAGCCGTTTTCGTCGATGTAACCACCATCCCCCGTGTGATAATAGCCAGGGTAGTCAGAGAGATAGGAACTCAGATAACGCTCATGATCATTCCAGAGCGTTTGAGCACAGCCTGGTGGCAAGGGCAGTTTAATCGCTATACCACCATTCTCATTCGCGCCCAGCTGATGTCCCATCGGATCCAGCACCTGAACGTCATAACCGGCAACTGCACGGTTTGTAGAGCCCACACGGATATCGGTCGCACCCAGAGCCGTAGCAGGAGCCGTTACCGGCCAGCCGGTTTCAGTCTGCCACCAGTGGTCGTAGATCGGTTTCTGAGAGATCTCATGCAGCCAGTGATAGGTCGGGGAATCGAGCTTTTCACCCGCGACAAAAATATGTTTAAGAGAGGAAACATCGTACTGACGGAACAGATTGCCGTCAGGATCTTCTTTCCGGATCGCGCGAAACGCCGTAGGAGCTGCGAACATACCGTTCACCTTGTACTCTTCAACAACCCGCCAGAAAGTACCGGCATCCGGCGTACGAACCGGCTTACCTTCAAAGAAGACCGTGGTACAGCCACCCATCAGTGGGCCATACATAATAAAGGAGTGACCAACAACCCAGCCGACATCGGAGCAACCCATCCAGACATCACCGGCCTGCATGTTGTAGATATTGCGCAGTGCGTAATACAGAGCAACCGCATGACCGCCATTGTCCCGCACGATCCCTTTCGGCTTACCTGTGGTACCTGAGGTGTACATGATATACAGCGGATCCGTACTCTTCATCGGCGTGCAACCCACTGGCGAAGACTGTTCAAACAGCTCATACCAGTCCAGATCACGACCCGCCTGCATCTCAGCTTTCGCCTGAGGACGCTGCAGAACGACAACACGCTCCGGCTTATGCTCGGCCTGATCCATGGCCGCATCAACCAGCGGCTTGTATTCAATCACCTTGGTAAATTCGATACCGCAGGACGCGGTCAGCACGACCTTAGGCTTGGCATCATTGATACGGATCGCCAGCTCATGAGGGGCAAAACCACCAAACACAACTGAGTGCACCGCACCGATTCGGGCACAGGCCAGCATCGCGATACCGGCTTCCGGCACCATCGGCATATAGATAATAACGCCATCGCCTTTGCCCACACCCAGACTGGTCAGCGCACCGGCAAACTGAGCCACCTGATCACGCAGTTCGTTATAAGTGAATTGTTTCTTGGAGTTGGTCGCAGGAGAGTCATAGATAAGCGCAGTCTGCTCACCTCGCCCCTGTTCAATCTGATAATCCAGCGCCAGATAGCTGCTGTTCAGCTCACCATCGGCAAACCAACGGTGGGTACCGTCGTCGAGAGCTTCCAGAATGTTTCCCGGTTTTTTAAACCAGGCGATATTGTCCGCCTGATCTTTCCAGAATGCTTCCGGTTCATTCAGCGAACGCTGATATTCACTTGCATAACTCATATCGGCCATCCATTTGTTATTGTTTTACCTCGGGGATTGCCCGGGCAAACTTATTGCGGCAAACATGACTGAAAATTTGAATCACAGGATCCGATGTTTTCAAAATTTCCTAAAAACCTCAGATTCAGGATCAGTTCTCAGTACTTCTTATTTTTATTAACTAAAACTGCTTTGTTACTGAATCGGTTTTCGATCGCTTCCGAGAAGCGGTTATCCGCCGGTTAGCGGAATAAACTGCCCAAACGCCTGTTCGGGCCACCTGATGAAGATATCAGGCATAAAGACATTACAAAAGAAAAGCCCTATACCCGCTTTGAAGAAGCCACCATGCCTAGATTTTCGACAATAGCGCTAGCCCAAAGTGATACAGAGCTTGGGATCTCTTAGTCCAGATCAGCAAACATCTTCTGGATGCTGGAGAAGTCCAGAGAGCCGTTACCGTTTGCCGCATGCATCGCAAACAAGTTGCGCGCCATTGAACCCATAGGGATACTGCAGCGGGATTTCACCGCAGAATCAAACGCCAGACCCAGATCTTTCGCCATCAGGTCAACCATAAAGCCGCCCTGATAGTTGTTAGAGGAAGGTACACCTTCCATTACGCCCGGATACGGGTTGTACACCTGCAGCGCCCAGTTGTTACCGGAGCTCTTCGACATGATGTCTGAAAGAACCGCAGGATCCAGACCGTTCTTAACACCCATACCGATCGCTTCGGTCGTACCCGCCATCAGAATCGCCAGCAGCATGTTGTTACACACTTTAGCCACCTGACCCGCACCGGAAGCACCCGCATGGAAGATGTTCTTACCCATCGCTTCCAGAATCGGCTTAACAAGCCCAAAGGCTTCTTCAGTACCGCCCACGATAAAGGACAGCGTGCCGGCCTTAGCACCACCAACACCACCGGATACCGGCGCATCGACCATCTTGATGCCACGTTTTTCCGCTTCTGCCGCCACACGCTGAGCTGACTCTGCTGCGATGGTACTGGAATCGATGATCACAGTGTTCTTATCAACGATATCCAGCAGGCCAGCCTGATCGATATACAGACCTTCAACATGCTGCTGAGCCGGCAGCATAGAGATAACAAAGTCCTTGCTGGTTGCTGCAGCTTCTGCCGATGCAGCAGACTGAGCACCTTCTGCAACAGCTGCCTCTACAGCGGCAGGAACCAGATCAAATACGGTCACTTCGTGACCCGCTTTAACCAGATTCACAGCCATAGGGCCGCCCATGTTGCCTAAACCGATAAATGCGATCTTAGCCATCTGTAATCTCCATTTGTTCTTGTTTTGATTGTTTTGATTTGTAGATTGTTTTAACTGTTAGCTCGGTAGTATGGGCAGAACAGCGCATCAGCACCGCCCCGCCATCGAAACTTATAACGGGCGCTGATTAAAGATCATTCAGCGGGTGCTGCCCCTCAGCCCACAGAGGCTCAAAGAAGCTGTCGAGCCACTCGGTCTCCACCGCAGCCACATCAGCACTGTGCCATTTCGGCTCACGATCTTTATCGATCAGCAAAGCACGAATCCCTTCGGCAAACTCGCCTTTACAGGTCGCCTGCACCGAAAGATTCAGCTCTGAGCGGAACACCTCAGCCAGCGACATCTGACGGGTTGCTTTAAGCTGACGCACGATCAGCTGCATCGCCGTTGGCGAACCTGCAGCCAGCGTTCCAGCTGCCCGGGACAACCACTTGTCTTCCGTCTTAACAGAGGTGATCTGCTTAACCAGAGTTGCCACATCATCGGCATCGGTCAGCTGCTGAATCAGATCAAAATGCTCACGAACCGGTGACGCAGGCAGCGCTTCAAGGCTTTGTGACTCCTGCTGACGCAGCACCTGATTGACAACGGTTTCCGCATCGGCAGACCAGTCCGCAGCTTTCAGCGCGTCAAAGGTTGCTTCACGGCGATCATGGGACAAAAAACGATCACCCAGCCCAACAAACAGCGCATCAGCCGCATTGATGTTGGCACCGGTCAACCCCAGGAACAGACCGGTACGGCCCGGCATACGATTCAGGAAGTAACTACCGCCCACATCCGGATAGAGACCGATGGTAATTTCCGGCATCGCAATACGGGCCGACTCGGTTACCACACGATGACTGGCTCCGGCCATCAGACCCAAACCGCCACCCATCACAATACCGTTGCCCCACAGGATGAACGGCTTGCTGTAGGTATGAATCAGGTGATCCAGACGGTACTCGTCCGTGAAAAACTTTTCTGCGTACGGGTTCGGACCACCCGGATGCTCAACCATAGAGTTGTACAGCTGAACAATATCACCACCGGCACAAAACGCTTTATCACCCGCGCCCTGCAGCCAAACGGCTTTTACCTGATCATTTTGCTGCCAGGCCAGAAACTGCGGATACATCGCCTCTATCATCTCAAGGCTTAAAGCGTTAAGCGCTTTCGGAGCGTTAAGCGTGGCCACACCGATCAGATGACCGTCCCGTGTCGCCAGCTCTTCAAAAATTACAGGTGCATCAGACATTAAAGATCCCTCAGATATTGTGACCGCTAAGAAAGCGAAAACCGCTGAATAACATCACGCCGATACAGGTATCAGGCGTTTTTCCATTCCGGTTTACGCTTCTCAAGGAACGCATTCACGCCTTCTTTCTGGTCCTGAGTATCAAACAGATCAACAAACAGCTCACGCTCCTGCATGCAGCCCACAGCCAGGGAGTTATTACCACGGGCGTTATGTACCAGATTCTTACAGGCGGTCACGGCTACAGGGCTTTGTTTCGCCACTTTCTCAGCCAGCGCGATAGCCGTCGCCAGTGCGTCACCTTTAGCAACCACTTCTTCCACCAGACCGATCTTCTCAGCCTTCTCAGCGGTAACACGCTCACCGCACAGGATCATGCGCTTCGCCCAACCTTCACCCACCAGCCAGGACAGGTTTTGAGTACCACCGGCACAGGGCAGCAGACCCACAGCGGCTTCCGGCAGCGCCATCTGAGCCTGCTCTTCTGCGATACGGATATCACAGGCCAGCGCACACTCCAGACCACCACCCATGGCGTAGCCATTGATCGCCGCGATAGAAACACCACGGAACTCCTGTAGCGTTTCAAAGGCTTCACCGAAAATACGCGCCATCTGACGGGCCACGGCTTTATCGCCATCGGCGAACTTGTTCAGATCCGCACCGGCAGAGAAGAATTTCTCGCCCTGACCGGTCACCACCAACGCATAGATATCCAGATCGGCATTCAGGTCTTCGATCAGCTTTTTCAGAGCAGGCAGAGACTCATCATCCCAGGTGTTCGCAGGAGGGTTATTGATCGTCAGGATTGCAGTATTACCCTGAACATCTAACAGGAGTTTTTCAGTTGTAGATTTAACACTTGAATGGCTCATCGAATAACCTCCAGAACGCCGTCCATCATGACCCGGCGAGAAATAATTAAACGCATAATTTCATTAGTACCTTCCAGAATCTGATGCACACGGGCATCACGCATGTAGCGCTCCAGAGGGTATTCCTTGATATAACCGTAACCACCGTGCAGCTGAATCGCATCGTTGGTCACATCAAAACAGGCATCTGTGGCAAAGCGTTTCGCCATGGCACAGTAAAGTGTTGCCTCACCGTCTTTCTCATCCAGCTTGGATGCTGCAAGGCGCACCATCTGACGGGATGCCACCAACTGAGTCACCATATCCGCCAGCTTGAACTGCAGCGCCTGGAAGCTTGCCAGCGGCTTGCCGAACTGTTCACGCTCCTGCATGTAGCGCTGGGTATCGTTAACAGCCGCCTGAGCCGCGCCGAGAGAACAGGTCGCGATATTGATACGACCGCCATCCAGCCCCTTCATGGCGATTTTGAAACCATCACCCTCTTTGCCCAGAATATTACGGGCCGGTACACGCACATCTTCAAAAGTGATCAGGCGGGTTGGCTGACTGTTCCAGCCCATCTTCTCTTCTGCCTTACCGTAGTGAATGCCTTCAGCATCCGCCGGTACAACAAAAGCAGAGATCCCTTTCGCGCCATCTTCCTGACTACCGGTACGGGCCATCACCACCAGTACATCGGTGCTGCCGGCGCCGGAGATAAACATTTTGCTGCCATTCAGGATGTAATCATCACCGTCACGACGGGCAGACGTACGCAGAGACCCCGCATCAGAACCGGCACCCGGCTCGGTCAGGCAGTAGGAACCCAGCAGCTCACCCATCGCCATGGGTGGCGCAAACTCATCACGCAGATCTTCCGCCGCAAAGCTTGCGATCATCCAGGTGGCCATGTTGTGAATGGTGATATAAGCGGTGGTTGAGGTGCAGCCCATCGCCAGCTCTTCGATAATCACGCTGGCATCCAGACGGCTAAGACCCATGCCGCCCGCCTCTTCCGGTACGTAGATTCCACAGAATCCCATTTCACCGGCTTTCTTGATCACATCCACCGGAAAAATATGCTCGGCATCCCATTGAGCTGCATGTGGAGCCATCTCATTCTGAGCAAAAGACCGCGCGGCATCACGGAAGGCGATCTGATCTTCTGAAAGATTAAAATCCATAATTCATACCATTGGCTGTCGTTATTGTTTTAAGCGCTGTTGTTTAAATGCTGCTGTTTTCATTATTACGCTGAAAGATCAATCCCCGGCTGGCCCTGTCATTCAGTCAGAAGGGATGGATCATCTTTATAAAAGCGAGTTACCCGACTGAGAGCGAGCGGTCGAAACACGACTTTATAAAGATGACGTTTACGTCAACTTGCTTAAACAATATAAAGCATACCCCCATA
>NZ_CEYNZH010000015.1:69764-78430 GCF_982874595.1 Oceanospirillum sp.
TAATGCAATAAGATTAAAACTGTGTTTTTAAAGGAAAAAGACTGAGGGATAAAAACAGAGGAAGGGGCAGCTTCCTCTGTTTTAAAGGCAGAACCTGAAGCCACATCACTCAGGTTCTGCCGGTTCGGCTTACTTCAGGTTGATCGAGAAGTTAGGGCCGGATTCGATATCTTCGTTAAACCAGCGCGCGGTAATGGTTTTGGTTTCTGTGTAGAAACGAACCGCCTGCTTACCGTAAGCGTGCTGATCACCGTAGAAAGAACCCTTCCAGCCGGTGAACGAGAAGAATGGCAGCGGCACAGGAATTGGAATGTTAATACCCACCTGACCCACTTCGATCTCGTGCTGGAACTTACGTGCTGCCGCACCGGAAGCGGTAAACATAGACGTACCGTTACCGTATGGAGAGTTATTGATCAGAGCAATCGCCTCATCCAGCGTACCCACCTCTACCAGACACAGTACAGGGCCGAAGATCTCTTCCTGATAGATCGTCATTTCAGGTTTAACACCGGCAAACAGCGTTGGGCCAACCCAGTTACCATCAGGATAACCTTCAACCACACAGTCACGGCCGTCCAGCAGCAGCTCGGCACCTTCATCAACACCTTTCTGGATCAGACCGCAGATGCGCTCTTTCGCCTGAGGGCTGATTACAGGACCATAGCTTGCACCCGGATCATTCCACGCCCCCGGACGCGCCTGCATCAGCGCTTCTTTAATGTCGTGTTTCCACTCGCGGGCTTCGCCCACCAGAATGGTGACCGAAATCGCCATGCAGCGCTGACCTGCAGCACCCACAGATGCACCAGCAATATTGTTGATTACACGCTGTTTAGCCGCATCCGGCATTACAACCATATGGTTTTTAGCACCGGCGAAGCTCTGAACACGCTTCATGTTGTCGGTACCGGTTTTGTAGATGTACTGACCAACCGGCACAGAACCTACGAAAGAGATCGCACGGATATCCGGGTGATGCAGCAGGAAGTCTACCTGCTCTTTACCACCGTGAATCACTTGCAGAACACCTTTAGGTGCACCGGCTTCTACGAACAGCTCTGCCAGACGCATTGGCGTCAGCGGATCCTGCTCTGACGGCTTCAGGATGAAGGTGTTACCGGAAGCGATCGCCATTGGGTACATCCACAGCGGAATCATCGCTGGGAAGTTAAACGGAGTGATACCCGCACATACACCCAGAGGCTGAATGTAGCTGTAGGTGTCGATTTCACGGGCGACGTTTTCTACGGTTTCACCCATCATCAGACTTGGGATGTTGGCCGCGTGCTCAACAACTTCGATACCACGCCACAGGTCGCCTTTCGCATCTTCGAAAGTTTTACCGGTTTCAGAACTCAGGATCTCAGCGATCTCATCATGATGCTCTTTCAGCAGCGCCTGGTAGCGCATCATGACACGGGCACGGTCAGAAATAGGTGTTTCTTTCCAGGTTTCAAACGCTGCTTTCGCACTTTCGTAAGCCGCTTCCATTTCGCTTTGAGTCGCAAAAGGCACTTCGCACAGCACTTCCTGAGTAGCAGGATTCGTTACCGGCATGAAGTTGTCGGTTTTACTCTGAACAAACTCGCCATCAATAAACAGCGGGACTCTTTTAGTTGAACTCATATTTTCACCTTTTCCGTCCGGTTAACCGGCTTTATTGTTGTTAGATCGCTGACAGAAACACGCATCCATCAGTTGTTAGCATCTCGTCCGCTTTTACTTACCGCCAGAACGCACTGACCTGCAGTCTCTTGCGCTCTTTAACAAACCTAGCGGTTGCTTGGATACAAGTAAACTAGCACAGGGTTTAAGAGGCAAGGATTGACTAAATTGCCCACTTACTGGACTATATTGCTGTTTCCGGAAAATCATACAAGTGAGTCAGACTAATGTCGCAAACCTCAGACTGGCCGCTCCCGCCCGGCAGTGTTCGCTATCTGGTACCCCAGTTTCTTCGTGATAAGTTGCGCCAACACCCGCTAAGCTGCGGTCTCTACCCGATCTCCTTCGGTAACTATAAAGAAGCCCTGGGACACCAGATGCAGCGTCAGGATCATGATGATTTTCTGATGATCTACTGCATTAAGGGCAGCGCTGATCTCTGGCTGAAAGACCAGCACCATGAGGTGAATGCCGGTGACATCCTGCTGCTGCCACCAGGAACGGACCACCGCTATAAAACACGTGATGAAGCCCCCTGGAGTATTTACTGGCTGCACTTTAAAGGAGAGGACTGCGCTCTGGCCGCAGAGCATGCCGGTTTTGCTGAAGGGCTTCATTTACAACAGTTCGGCACCCACCCCAAGCTTATTCAGGACTTTGATCACCTGATCGACTGTCGCACCGGTGGCTATAACATCAATACCTCTATTTATGCCGCTAACCTGATTCGACAGATCCTGTCCTATATTGCGCTCCTGAAACCCACGACCGCCAGCGCCCGCTCCAGCCAGCTGAATCTGAATACCGTTCACGCCCTGATGCAGGAGAACCTGCACACCCGACTGGATCTGGATACCATCGCCAACGCGGTAAACCTCTCCAAGTTCCATTTTGTGAACAAATATAAGGAGCTGACAGGCCTGACACCGATCCAGCATTTCCTGCACCTGAAAATCGAACGCGCCTGTTATCTGCTGGATATTACCCAGCAGAGCATTTCAGAGATCAGCTACAGCCTCGGCTACGAAGACAGCTACTATTTCTCCCGCCTGTTTAAGAAAGTGATGGGCATCGCCCCCACCCAGTACCGAAGAAAACAGCGCCATTGATCAATTATTCTTCTGAGCACTCTAATCGCTAAAAATCACGACTCCATTTAAGTTCAGACCATGTTGTGCAGTGGCTTTTCTTGCTAAAATAAGCAGTCATTTCAGACAGTTAATCAGTGCAATCCGGTGATACCGACCAACATCCCTTAAAGCATTATTTACCGGGCCAGAACGGGGCTAAACTGATTTCAACGGCCCCGACTTGTTTTCACCTTTACGTAAACGTAAACTTTGGATAGAGTTAGCCTGAAAGACAGGCAGACATACCGACGGCTTCTAACAATATGACCTCATCAAAAAAGATCACGAAAAAAACCTACGGCATTAGCGAGCTGTCTAAAGAGTTCGATATCACGACCCGCACGATTCGTTTCTACGAACAGCAGGGCCTGATATCGCCGACACGAAACGGCCAGACGCGAATCTATAGCGAAAAAGACCGGGTTCGTCTGATGCTGACCCTGCGGGGCAAACGCCTTGGCTTCAGCCTGGCTGAAACTAAAGAGCTGTTTGATCTCTACGACACCACGCTGGAAGGCGATGAGAAACAGCTGAACCTGATTCTTGGCATTCTCAGTGAAAAAAGAGCTGAATTGGATCAGCAGCTGCAGGATATCCAGCGAGTCCAGACTGAATTAAATCTGGTGCAGGATCGTTGTCAGAAAGCTCTGGATGAAGTGCTCAACAAGAAGAAGAGCAAATCGGCCTGACACCGCTCAGATCCGAAGCCATTGAGCACTTAATCAGAAAAATATCTGTTGAGGTAATTTACTACTCCTGACCGGCTCTCAACAGCAGGTCTGCCCGCTCAAAACTGCGGGCCAATACAACTTAGAAACGTCAGTCAAAAGCCTAAAAGAATTCATATACCGCTGGTAACAACAATAACAGCGCCAACGGTAACGAGGACTTAGGAGCAGGCATGCTCCCGTTAAAACAACAATAAAATCAACCTAGAAGGTGGGTTATGACTACAAAAGCAATGAGCTACGTCAGCGGCATCAGCGACATGCCCCTGATCGGTAAAACCATTGGTGATCTGTTCGACGAGACCGTCGCCAAGTTCCCTGATAATGATGCTCTGATCTCCCGTCATCAGGGTCTTCGCTACACCTATAAAGAGCTGCAGGCCGAGGTTGATCGTTGTGCCAAAGCCCTGTTGCACATGGGTGTCGAAAAAGGTGAACGCGTGGGTATCTGGGCACCGAACTGTGCCGAATGGTGTATTACTCAGTTTGCCACCGCCAAGATCGGTGCGATTCTGGTGAACATTAACCCCAGCTACCGTACCCATGAACTGGAATATGCGCTTAAGCAGTCCGGCACCAGCACCCTGATTCTGCAGGGTGAATTTAAAGTTTCCCACTACGTTGACATGATCTGCGAACTGGCTCCTGAGCTGCGCGACAGCGTTGCCTCCCAGTTCAAATCAGAGAAACTGCCTCAGCTGAAACGTGTGGTTTGTCTGGACGAAGATCTGGCCACCGAAGGTATGTGGACCTGGTCTGATCTGATGTCCATGCACGACAAAACCACCGATGCGGAACTGCGTGATCTGCAGGCGACCCTGCAGTTTGATGATCCGATCAATATTCAGTACACCTCCGGCACCACAGGCGCACCGAAAGGCGCAACCCTGAGCCACCACAACATCCTGAATAACGGTTACTTCGTTGCCCGTGGTATGGACCTGACTGATCAGGACCGCATGGTGATCCCTGTGCCTCTGTATCACTGCTTCGGCATGGTAATGGGTAACCTGGGCTGTATCACCCACGGCGCAACCATGATCTATCCGGCAGAAGGTTTTGATCCGGTGACCACCCTGCAGGCGGTTGCTGAAGAACGAGCAACAACCCTGTACGGCGTACCGACCATGTTTATCGCTGAGCTGGAACACCCTGAGTTTGACTCCTTCGACCTGAGTTCTCTGCGCACCGGTATCATGGCAGGCTCTATCTGCCCGATTGAGGTGATGAAGAAAGTGATCGCCAAGATGCACATGAAAGATGTGACCATCTGCTACGGCATGACCGAAACCAGCCCGGTAAGTTTCCAGACCAAGATGGATGCACCGATTGAGAAGCGTGTATCCACCGTAGGCACCATTCACCCGCACCTTGAAGTGAAACTGGTGGACCCTGAAACCGGCAACGTGGTTGAGCGTGGCGAAAAAGGCGAACTTTGCACCCGGGGTTACAGTGTGATGCTGGGCTACTGGAACAACGAAGAAGCCACCGCCAAGTCGATCGAAAACGGCTGGATGCATACCGGCGATCTGGCCGAGATGGATGATGAAGGCTATGTCGCTATCACAGGTCGTATCAAAGATATGATCATCCGTGGCGGTGAGAACATCTACCCTCGCGAGATTGAAGAGTTCCTCTACACCCATCCTGATGTCAGCGACGTTCAGGTGATCGGTGTACCGGATCAGAAATACGGCGAAGAAGTGATGGCCTGGGTTTCTCTGCACGAAGGTAAAGACCTGTCAGAAGAAGAGATCCGCGAGTTCTGTAAAGGCAAGATCGCCCACTTCAAGGTGCCGCGTTACTTCAAGATCACCCGTGACTTCCCGATGACGGTGACCGGTAAGATCCAGAAGTTCAAAATGCGTGAGATAAGTACCGAAGAACTGGGTTTGGAAGGCTAAACACTTCCCCGGAAATTGACGCATCAGTCAGGCTGAAACCTGTTTAAGCCTGACGGATAAGTGACTCAAAGCGGCTCTTTTGATACAAGAAAGAGTCGCTTTTTTATATCTGCTAATAAAGCATTCTCAGAAGTGGTTTATTTGTTTTCAATCGATCACAACGCCTGCTGTTAAGGAATTTTTTCATGAGTGCGATAATCCGACACTACCAATCCAAAGATTCACTCTGGCAACAGATTGAAAGCTCACTTCGCTCTGCCGGTATCGACCCGGACACCCAACTTAACAGCAACCTGCTTGCCCCCATTGATCAGCTACACATTGGCGGCCGCCAGGCAACACAACAACTGATCGATCAGGTTGATCTGCCGTCCGGCTGCCATGTGCTGGAAATCGGCTCCGGACTGGGAGGCACCGCACGCCTTATCTCTGAACAGGTCCCCTGTTCGGTCACAGCCATTGATATCACGGACAGTTTCAGTGACGCCCATTTAGAGATCAACAAGCGCATGTCAGTGGATAACATCCGGGTTGTTTGTGCTGACGCCTGCAGTATTCAGGTTGCCCCTGAAAGCCAGGATCTGATCATCAGCCAGCACACCTTAATGAACATCCCGGATAAAAAAGCACTTCTGGAAACTCTGGCGCAAAGCCTGAAACCCGGAGGGCAACTTCTGCTGCATGAAGTGATCGCAGGCAGTAATACAGACCCGATCAAGCTTCCTGTTCCCTGGGCCTCTGACCTGGAGCACAGCCACCTACCGGATAAAGACGAGTTAACGGCTTTGCTTGCGGCAGCAGGCTTTGAGCTGAATCGCTTTACCGATGTCACAGATAATGCCCTCGCCTGGCGAAAAAAACACACCCAGCGGGAAGCCGGCTCAAGTCAGAGAGGGAAAACTCAGACCGCCTCACCACTGAATCCTCAGATCATTTTTGGTGAGCGCTTTCTGGAAATGGGCAAAAATGTGATGGCAAACCTTGCCGAAGACAAAGTTCGCGTCGTAGAAGCGGTCTTTGTACGTCGGTAATTCCTTAATATAACTCTGGTTTTACAGGCCTTATTCCCATAACATTACCTAATGTTACAAAGCCTAATTGAGGCACTTGCGCATCCGGCTGACGATGTGTGAAGGAACAGCAACAAACAATAATAATTCAAGCAACAAACCAAGGAGATATGTCGCTATGAGCGCACAAGGAAAGCACTCAGCTTCAGGTACGCCCCTGTTAACCCAGATGCTAATAACCGTCATGCTGCCCATCCTCATTCTGATGAGCGGCCTTACCTTCTGGATCTACACCGAAATCAAAGCAGAGACCTCTGAAATCATGCTGACTTCCGGTGAGCAGGTGGCTGAAGGGCATGCCGGTGAGGTTGGTGCAATCCTTGCTGGCCTGCAGGAACAGGTCTCAATGCTGGCAACAACACCAATGCTTTCCAGTGACCGTCGCGACGCATCGCTGCAGAGGTGGTTCTCGGGCAATCTGAAAGAACTCAAACTCGCTGAGATGATTTTCTTTGTAGATACCAACGCTGAGGCTGTCTATCTGGCTAATAATGGCAAAACCGGAAAGGCTAACCTTAGTGAGCGTCAGTACGTTAAAGACCTGCTGAGCGGAAAAAAAGACCTGATTCTGACGAACCCTATCGTCTCCAAAGCCACCAATAAACCCATTTCGGTCATCGCCCGTTCCGTTAAAGATGACAACGGCAATATCTCAGGAATTCTTGCGATAACCATTACCCTTGAGATGCTGACTCAAATCACCGACAACATCCACCTGACCGATGGCAGCTACGCCTGGATTGTTGACGGTACCGGCCTTCTGGTTGCCCACCCCTCAGAAAAAGCGCGTATGACGGTCAACGTCACCGATGCCGACAAGCGCGGCTTTACCGGCCTTGATGAACATGGCCGCAGAATGGTTGCCGGAGAAAAAGGCACCGGCGATATCCTGAATATTCAGGGTGAACCCGTCACCATGATTTTTACCCCTATTAAAAACACCCCGGGGTGGACCTTTGGTGTATCCGTACCCACTAACGAGCTCTACGCTACCGCCAACCGTTTATCCAGCTTTCTTGTTGTCATCATGCTTGCGGTTCTGGCCATTATTATCGGTCTTGTGACCATGGCCAGTTTGTCACTGGCAAAACCGATTCACCGACTGGTTGAAGCGATGGAAGTGGTCACCAGCGACGACAGCGGCATTAATGCTCGCCTGCAGGCCTCAGGCCCCCGTGAGATTCAGGCTGTTACCAATAGCTTTAACCGCTTTATGGAAAAACTGGGACAGTCTGTCGATCAGATCATTGGCATTGCCGGGGACCTGACCCGCGCTTCACAAACTCTCGAAAACACAGGCTCTACGCTGAACCAGCAGGTTGTTAGCCAGTCCAGAGAGATGGATCAGGTCGCCTCGGCCGCTAATCAGCTGACCAACACCTTTGAAGAAGTCGCCCATAGCGCCCAACAGGCTTCCGATGAAAGCATCCGGGTCAAAGCACAGGCCAACAAAGGCCATGAAGCGCTGATGCACAATCAGAAGCAGATCACCTCGCTATCTAATCGAATCAGCGCAGCGGCTGAAGAGCTGCAACAACTGCACCACTCCAGCGAGCAGATTGGTGAAGTGCTGGACAGCATCACCGGCATCGCCGAACAAACTAATCTACTGGCACTGAATGCCGCTATTGAGGCCGCCCGTGCCGGTGAACACGGACGGGGCTTTGCCGTAGTGGCTGACGAGGTTCGAACCCTGTCGGAACAGACCCGCAAGTCTACCGAGAAGACCCAAAGCGTTATTCAGGAGCTCCGCGAGCTGATTGTTCATGCCATCGGCACCATGGATGCCGGAGCCAAAGAAGCGGTTGAAACCGTAGAACGCTCTAAAGAAGCGGAGCAGGCACTGACCGATATTCAGCAGGCTGTAACCCAACTGGAGCAGATGAACCTGCAGATCGCCAGCGCCACGGAAGAACAACAGGCCACTATGGAAGAGGTGAACAGCAATATTGGCCACCTCGCATCGGCCGTATCGGTTCTGCAAGATGAAACCCAGCAGATCAGCCACCAGAGCGCCGCCATGGCTAATACCGGACAACAGATGGAGCAGATTGCCCGTGCGATCTAAACACTGTTCTTTAGAATGACAAAAGCCCGGTAAACAGGTTTGTTTGAAGTGACCCCATAAAGTTGGACACTTTATTTATCCGGCTGCCATGGCCTGAG
>NZ_CEYNZH010000016.1:0-63602 GCF_982874595.1 Oceanospirillum sp.
CACATTTCTCCAGTTTAGGATAGAAAATGTGTCAACCTTATTCAGGACGGGACACAGGCATAAAAAAAGCCAGTCACAAGGACCGGCTTCTTTCGAGAAAATTCTATGCCGTTACCGGCAGAAGAATAATCTTACAGAGCAACGATGTTCTCTGCCTGAGGGCCTTTAGCGCCATCAGTAACAGTGAATTCAACTTGCTGACCTTCGGTCAGAGTTTTGAATCCAGAGCTTGCAATTGCGCTGAAGTGAGCGAACACGTCAGGACCAGATTGCTGCTCGATGAAACCAAAACCTTTAGCTTCGTTAAACCACTTAACAGTACCACGGATAGTATTAGACATAATAAATTCACCTGAATTTAGAAAAGTAAAAGTGCCTTCAAAGGCGATTTTTTGCAGAAGAATAGACTTGAACTTAGAGACTTCAGGACGAGGAATTATGACTAAAACTACGTATTGGAGAATATAAATTAGAGACTTCTTTCTAGCTGGTGTCGATAGTATAGAGGTGTTGGACAGATAGCGAGCTTTATTTCAGTTATTTCTCAAAAACCTTTCAAAGCACGATTTTCAGCACAAAAAAAGCCCCGAACTCAGCGGGGCAAATGTAGAGTGCTTCAGCAGAAGCACTTAAAGCAAATCTGACAATAACCTTGCCAGATAATGACTCTGGCCAACATACGCTGCCAAAGCCGGTCGGATTAAAACAATCAATCAACCTGAACCCGCTCAGGGCTCAGGCTGATAAGTCTTATCAGTATCCGTTCAGCTGGTCGATATACTCCGGCAGGAACAGGGAGATCTGAGGAACATAGGTAATCAGGATCAGGAAACCCAACAGCAGCGCCAGCCAAGGCAGTGCAGCCTTGATCACCCAAACCATGCTGCGACCGGTAATACCTGCAGTTACGAACAGGTTCAGACCAACCGGAGGCGTCAGCATACCGATCTCCATATTCACCACCATGATGATACCCAGGTGAATCGGGTCGATACCCAGCTGAGTCGCAATCGGGAACAGAATAGGTGCCATGATCAGCAGGATCGCCGATGGCTCCATAAAGTTACCCGCAGCCAGCAGCAGAATGTTCACCACGATCAGGAAGCCCCACGCAGGCAGCCCCCAGCCGATAATAGTTTCCGCGATGATGTGCGGGATACGCTCGGTAGTCAGTACGTGGGCGAACAGCATGGCGTTGGCGATGATAAACAGCAGCATCAGAGATACTTTTGCCGCATCCAGTACCACGCGCTTCACTTCAGCATCAAAGAAAGACTTAGGCAGTGCGATACCGATCTGAGCCAGGTTACGTGCCACACAGGAAGCCAGAGCCTCGCCCTCATAACGCCATGGCTTGTCTTTCAGCGGCCCCATATCACGGTAACCGAATACCGCAACCAGGAAGGCATAAACCGCCGCTACTGCAGCCGCTTCCGTCGGACTTGCCACACCGCCATAGATAGAACCCAGAACGATCACGATCAGCATCAGACCGCCCATGGCGATAACACCGGAGCGGAACAAAGCACGGAAGCCCGGGAATGGCTGAGCCGGGAAGTTCTTAATGCGCGCCACAACATAGATGGCGATCATCAGAATACCGCCCATCATCAGGCCCGGAATCATACCCGCCATAAACATACGGGCTGCAGATACTTCAGTGGCTGCAGCATAAACCAGCATCACAATGGATGGTGGAATCAGAATACCCAGCGTACCGGCGTTGGCGATTACACCCGCGGCAAAACTTTCCGGATAACCGGCACGAACCATACCGGCAATAACGATGGTACCGATCGCCGCTACCGTGGCAGGAGACGAACCGGAAACCGCAGCAAACAGCATACAGGCCATAACCGATGCCATGGCCAAGCCACCTTTTACGTGACCGATACTGTCTACCGCAAAGTTGATCAGTCGCTTGGCCACGCCACCGGTAGAAAGAAATGCTGACGACAGAATAAAGAAGGGAATCGCCAACAACGTGTAATGGTGAGACAGCGCTTCAAACAGTTTCAGCGCGACAGATGCCAGGGAATCGTCCGAGAACATCAGAATAGTGCCGACACTGGACAAACCCAGCGCAACAGCAATTGGCATACCCAGGAAGATACAGCCAAACAGAATCAGGAAAAGTACAGCGATTGTCATTTGTCTGCTCCCGAGTTTTCAGATTTGTTAGCATCAGATCCGTCTTGATTGTTTCTGTCAGAAAGATCTTTCTCGGCTTTGGCACTGTCAGCAGCATTCTGCAGCTCTTCGGCCAGATGCATGCTGTCTTTACCTTCATCCGCCAGATGGAAACCATCTTTCTTACCGGTCAGGATCGCCCAACCCAGTTCAGCAAAACGGATCACCAGCAGCACAAAACCCACCGGCATAATCATCATCGCCATCCATTTAGGAATCGCGATATCTTCCATCTCAATACCGATCATGTGCATCAGCTGCAGGTAGTCCCAGGAACCCAGCAGGAAGAGCGCGCAGTACACAAAACAAAGAGCAATAGCCAGTAAACCTGCCAGACGACGCAGCGGCTCCGGCAAAAGTTTTACAACAACATCAACACCGATATGCGCACCAATGCGCACCCCGTAAGAGGCACCAAACAGAACAAACCATGCTGCCGTGTAAAGGGTCGCTTCCTGAATCCAGGTCACACCGGTACTGAAGACAAAGCGCATGATCACTTCAGCAAATACCAGCAGGGTCATGGTGACCAGCAAGAGAGCAACGATGTTCTCTTCAAGTTTATGAATGAAACGTACAACCATGATTAAACTCTCATCGTTTCGTGAACAGGCTCTGTCCGGATTGATGCTGACAGCAAAGTGCCGCCAAACCATCAGGTAACGGGGTACAAAAGCCAAAGGGGGTATCCGGGGGGTTAAAACACCACTGCCAGCGCACTGACAGCGGTGTTTTCTTCTCTACTACGCGCTTACGCTCTTAGAAAGAACCGAGCGCTACAACACATCCTGCCGGAACAGCGCGGGCAGCTCCGGCAAGACAGAGTTGTTAGTTGTTCGCCTGAATTGCAGCATCGATCACGTCTTTACCGATCTGACGCTCAAACTGCTTCCAAACAGGCTTCATCGCATCTACCCACTGCTGACGTTCAGCGTCAGTGATCTGCAGTACAGTAGTGCGACCGGAGTCGATGATGCGCTGACGGTCACCCATCGCTTTTTCACCAGCAACTTTGTTGCCGTAAGCGATCGCTTCGTCCATCGCTTTCTTCAGCTCAACACGAACGTCATCATCCAGCCCTTTCCAGAAACGGGCAGAGGTTACAACCATGTAGTCCAGAACACCGTGATTGGTTTCTGTCACATAGTCCTGAATCTCAAAGAACTTTTTCGAGTACAGGTTAGACCATGGGTTTTCAGCACCGTCGATCGCTTTAGTCTGCATCAGGGTGAAAACTTCGGAGAAAGGCTTTTTCAGAGGAATCGCATCAACCGCTTCGAACTGAGAAACCAGAACGTCAGACGTCATAATACGGAACTTCAGACCTTCAGCATCAGCCGGAGTGCGAAGTGGCTTGTTCGCAGACAACTGCTTCATACCGTTGTGGATATAACCCAAGCCCATCAGGCCGCGTTTTTCCAGAGAGGTCAGCAGTTTCTGACCGGTAGGGCCTTTCTGGAAACGGTCAACCGCATCCATGTCTTTAAACAGGAATGGCAGATCGTAAACCTGCAGCTGCTTGGTGTACTTCTTGAATTTAGACAGAGAAGGCGCTGCGATCTGAACATCGCCCAGCAGCATCGCTTCCAGAACTTTGCCATCGCCAAACAGCTGAGAGTTTGGATAAACCTCAACATTAACTTTGCCCGGCAGACGGGATTCAGCCAGCTCTTTAAATTTAAGAGCCATCTGACCTTTAGGTGTGTTTTCTGCAACAACATGAGAAAACTTGATGGTTACAGGGGCAGCAAAGGCTGTGGCTGCGCCAGCAAACATGCATGCTGCAAACGTAACGGCTTTGGTGAGTGAGCGCATTGATCCGACTCCTAATGGAATTTGTTGTTATGTAATCAGGCCTTTGAGTTCAAAACGGCTTATAAGCATCAGTCTGAAAACGTCGGGCGGTGCAAAAAAGGCCGGACAACGCCAGCCCTAAACTTGCAAAGGCCAGCCCAAATGACTTCAAAGGCTGCGACCAACTTAACTATTACAAGTACAGTGCCAACTTATCCGGCCTTCATTAAAAAAACATAACCTGTTGTTTTAAAAAGAAAAAAATAGCATAAAAATCAAAACAAAAACATTAAACCCCGCTAATACTGTGCGACTTACCGCACAGCCTCTAACGGAACAGGCGGATAACCACTCAACAACATCAAACACTCTTTAGACCTAGGTCTAAGACCCATTAGCACAACAGGCCAATATTCCCGGAAAAAAGTCCACGACAAGGATCTGGTTTCTTCTTTATTACGGACTAAAAAGCCCGAAGCTAAAAAAGTGTGCGGCATTTCACACAGCGCCACCTAAAAAATAACTGACCAGAAAAATTAACGTTTCAGTCAACGTTAGCCTGAAAAGACGACCCACCCTTAGAAAGTTCGATAGACCAGAAAAAACCAGATCACCACTGCCCCTTGAATTTCAGCACCCTTCCCCCATTGTTAGAAACAGACCAAACCGGGAAGGTAAACAGATGTGTTACCTTCCCGGTTGAACTTCCGCCCCCGATTCAGCAATAGGCCCATCATGGCTCAAGAACATCAATCTCCAGACCCACGCCTCAACGCCGAAGAAGATCAGGAACAGCCGGGCGCACTTGAAAGCTTCATACCTCCCGAATGGCATAAGATCGATACCGTACTACTGGATATGGATGGTACCTTGCTGGATCTGCATTTCGACAGCCATTTCTGGTTGGAACATCTGCCAAAACGTTATGCGGAACTGCATAAGCTGGATGAAGCCAGCGCATTGGATTACGTCATTAAAGAGATCACTAAAGAGCAGGGTACCCTTAACTGGTACAGCCTGGATTACTGGGCCAACCACTTTCAGGTCGATATCGTTGCGCTAAAAAAAGAAGTGCAACACCTGATCGGCTTCCGCAGCGATGCCTTAGAACTGCTCAAATTTCTGGAGAGTCATCAGGCTCAGGTGATTCTGGCCACCAATGCCGACCATCACAGTCTGGATATCAAGCTGCCAGTCACAGGGCTGGATCAGTATGTGGATAAGATTGTCAGCTCTGCTGAACTGAAGATTGCGAAAGAAGACCCTGAATTCTGGCAGGCCCTGCGGGATACGGTCGAGTTCGACCCCGAGCGCACGCTATTAATTGATGATAACGAAACGGTACTGGATTCTGCCCGGGAGTTTGGTATTCGCTACCTGTATACCATCATGCAACCGGACATGCGGTCCCCCGTGCGCACCCTTACCCGCTACCCCGGAGTCAGTACGTTTTCGACAATTATCCGCCTCTGAGCAGCAAAAGATGGTGGATAGAGGTTTCAGAGCGAACCAGCCTCTAAAGAATAAAGCTTAGTAAAGGTACATCGATGAACACACCGGAAACCAAAGTACGTCTCGACAAATGGCTCTGGGCGGCCCGTTTCTTTAAAACCCGTGCACTGGCGAAAAAAGCGATTGAAGGCGGCAAGGTGCACTACAACGGAGAGCGTTGTAAAAGCAGCAAGATGGCCGAAGTCGGAGCCATGCTGACGCTGCCCCAGGGCTGGGATGAAAAACGGATCGAGATTATCGCCCTGTCTGATCAGCGCCGAGGCGCACCGGAAGCCGCTCTGCTTTATAAAGAAACTGCCGAGAGCATTAAGAAGCGCGAAGAAGAAGCCGAGAAACGCAAGCTTCTTAAAACGGCAATGGGCGCACCGGAAAATCGTCCGAACAAGAAAGACCGACGCATGATTCATCGCTTTAAACGAATCGACACAGAACAATAGGATATACGAGTTCTAATAACGTATCAGAACACAGGGCGACTCTGGACTATACTGGAGCTTTAATGCTGTCGGTTCATCCCAGCCTCCAGTACTCAGAATGCGTCTTCCCCGCAGAGGGTAACAGCTTGCCTGTAAAGCCCTGCAAACCGTTTTAACGGCACGATTGCCGGAATCATCGACATTAAAAGATAGAAGAGATTTATGAGCCAATTCGACTTTATTCAGCGCTTTGTTATTGATAACTCACCGGTCCGTGGCGAGATCGTTCGACTGAAAGAGAGCTTTCAGCAAGTGCTGGATAAGCACGACTACCCACCGGCTATCGAGAAACAGTTGGGCGAAATGCTGGCCGCAGTTGCACTGCTGACCGCCATTGTCAAAGTTGATGGCATTCTCTCACTTCAGGCCCGTGGTGCCGGTACCTGCAGTTTACTGATGGCTGAATCCAACCCCGGTGGCGACTTGCGGGCCATCGCCCGTTGGGAAGGGGATATCGGTGAAGCCAATACACTTAAAGAACTGATGGGTAACGGCCAACTGGTCATCACCATCGAGCCCACCAACGGCAAACGTTATCAGGGTATTGTCTCTCTTGAGCGAGAAACTCTGGCTCACTGTCTCGAACAGTACTTTGAACAATCAGAGCAGCTGCCAAGTCGCCTTTGGCTGAATGTCACGGATAACATCGCATCCGGTTTTATGCTGCAGGCGCTGCCATCAGAACGAACCGAAGCGGATATTAACGCCTGGGAACATGCGGTTAGCCTGGCAGAAACACTGAAGAATGACGAGTTGGCCTCCCTTCCTTTTGAAGAGCTATTACATCGCCTGTATCACCAGGAAGAAGTGCGCATTTTTGAAGGCAGCCCTTTACAGTTCAACTGCACCTGCTCTGAAGAGCGGGTTAAAAACGCCTTAGTCAGCGTAGGTAAAGAGGAACTAAACGACGTCATTAAAGAACGTGGAAGCGTCGAGAGTAAATGCCAGTTCTGCAATACGCTCTACAGTTTCAGCGCAGCCGATATTGAAAACTTATTCGATGACCCTGATGCACCCGCGCCAGTGATTCACTAGGCCGTCACCGAATTTCTATTCGTTAGCAGGGCTTAACCGGCTAACGAATAGCAGTAACGAAGACAGGAGGCTGATGCCTCCTGTACTTTTTTCTGACAAACAATGCCCATGTTTTTTCCCTGATCACTCTTTAAGCCCCAAACGTTTTCCCAAGCCGGTACGCCTCCCATTAATCTTTCGATTTCTAACCTTTTATTCTTGTAGTAAAACTACAAAACCATCAAAAACGCTATTCAAAAACACCTTACAAAGTGAACATACAGTCAAAAAAAAGAGGAGTGATCATTTTTTTAGCCCTCTTTCCGAATTTCCCTCCCACAAGTTGCGCTTAGTAAGAACCTCTATCATTTAAAGCGTAAACCATCTTTAACACTGAATTTTCAGCGAAATACTCTAAAAACATCTGCTTTTTTGTGTGCAACTGCATCAAGAATTTTGTTTTGTAACTGTTTTTCAGAATTTTCTTCCTGCTGGGGCTTCGCACAGCCCCCGTTTTTTTGACATAATACGCCCCTAAAACCGCTTCCGCAGGCAGACCGGTTTCCGGATATTTTTCGGAAACAATACAACCTGACTGGAACGGTTTTTTTGATACCCGCTTGGTAATTTGCCCGCTTTGGTGAATTTGCCCTTGGTAAATTTGCCCGGTTTGATAGTAGTTGATCGGCTGGAGCCGAAGGACACAAGTAAATGACGACATCGATTGACGATAGCTCTGTAATGACGTTCACCAACCTCAGTACTGCTGAATTGGTTCAAATGGCTGTTCAACGTAAAGAAGGCGAACTGGCCAGCAACGGAGCTTTGGTAGTTTCTACTGGCCACCGCACCGGCCGCTCTCCAATGGATCGCTTCATTGTTGAAGAGCCCAGCACTGCAGACCTGATCGAATGGGGTGCAATCAACCGCCCGTTCGATTCTACAAAATTTGATGCTCTGTGGGACCGCGTAGAAGAGTATCTGTCTCAGAAAGATACTTTTGTCTCCGAGCTGCATGTTGGTGCTGATCCGGAGCACTACCTGCCGATTCGTGTTACCACCGAAACAGCATGGCACAACCTGTTTGGCCGCACGCTGTTTGTTCGTCCTGACGAATTCAACCCGAAAAACAAGGGCGAGTGGCAGATCATTAACGCGCCTCAGTTCGTTTGCGAACCTGAGCGTGACGGCACCAACTCTGACGGTACCGTCATTATCAACTTTGCTAAGCGCAAAGTGCTTCTGGCTGGCATGCAGTATGCCGGCGAGATGAAAAAAGCGATGTTCTCTGTACAGAACTTCCTGCTGCCTGAGAAAGACGTTCTGCCGATGCACTGCTCTGCAAACGTTGGCGAAGATGGCGAAACAACTCTGTTCTTCGGTCTGTCCGGTACCGGTAAGACCACTCTGTCTGCAGATCCTGAGCGTTACCTGATCGGTGACGACGAGCATGGCTGGGGCAAAGGCGTTGTATTCAACATCGAAGGCGGCTGCTACGCGAAATGTATCGACCTGTCTCAGAAAAACGAGCCGGTAATCTGGGACGCGATTAAGTTCGGTTCCGTACTGGAAAACGTTGTTCTGGATGGCGACCGCACTCCGGATTACACCGATGTCAGCCTGACTCAGAACACCCGTGCGGCCTATCCGCTGGAGCACATCGAGAAACGTGTTCTGGAAAACCGCGCTGGTGAACCAAAAGCGATCGTATTCCTGACCTGTGACCTGACTGGTGTACTGCCTCCTGTTTCTGTTCTGTCTAAAGAAGCAGCGGCTTACCACTTCCTGTCCGGTTACACCGCTCTGGTTGGTTCTACTGAAATGGGTTCCGGTGGTGGCATCAAATCTACCTTCTCTACTTGCTTCGGCGCGCCTTTCTTCCCACGCCCTGCAGCGGAATACGCTGAGCTGCTGATCAAGCGTATCGAAGAATTCGGCTCTAAAGTGTATCTGGTTAACACCGGCTGGACCGGTGGTTCATACGGTGAAGGTCAGCGCTTCAGCATCCCGACGACCCGTGGCATCATCTCTGCGATTCAGAACGGCGCACTGGAAGATGTTGACACCGTTCACCTGGAAGGGATCAACCTGGCTGTACCTGCTGAGGTACCGGGTGTTGAAACCAACCTGCTACAGCCTCGCGGCACCTGGGCTAACGCTGAAAGCTATGATGCGGCAGCTAAAGAGCTGGCGGCCAAATTCGTTGAAAACTTCAAGAAGTTCAACGATGTGGACGAAGCGATCATCGCTGCAGGTCCTCAGCTGTAAGATCCGTTATCGGCTGTTTCATCAGCCATCGGATTTCAGAAAAAGGCGAACACCGAGTGTTCGCCTTTTTTGTTTCCTTTATATGATGAACAGCAGCCGTTGCAGATCGTTACTTGGGTTCTACATTTTTTTGCCAGAAAAATTTTGCCCAGAACCTCACCTTACTGTATAAAATCACAGCTTAAATTTTTAGCGATATCAATTCGTTAGCGGATAAACGTCAGCCCATTCATTTTATATCAGGGTTTACGGCTCCGCCTTCGTGCCGATCCCCCAATTCAAGACAAAAAAAGAGAGTTGCCTTCATGGATCAGATCTCCCAACGTATTGCCGATGAACTCAGCGTCAAACAGACTCAGGTAAGCGCTGCCGTTGCCCTTTTGGACGAAGGCTCAACCGTTCCCTTTATCGCGCGATACCGTAAGGAGGTCACCGGCGGT
Organism: Oceanospirillum sp.; assembly: GCF_982874595.1. Lineage (NCBI taxonomy): Bacteria > Pseudomonadati > Pseudomonadota > Gammaproteobacteria > Oceanospirillales > Oceanospirillaceae > Oceanospirillum > Oceanospirillum sp. Next base: position 9,695 of record NZ_CEYNZH010000016.1, read on the forward strand.
CTGGACGACACTCAACTGCGTAATCTGGAAGAGCGCCTGCGCTACCTGCGGGAACTGGAAGACCGTCGCAGCACCGTTCTGAAAAGTATCGATGATCAGGGCAAACTGACCGACGAGCTGAAAGCCGACATTCTGTCTGCAGAAACCAAAACCCGTCTGGAAGATCTCTACCTGCCCTACAAGCCCAAGCGCCGTACCAAAGCACAGATCGCCCGAGAAGCCGGTCTTGAGCCTCTGGCCGATCTGCTGTTTAACAATCCGGAAACCGACCCTCAGACTGCTGCCGAAGACTACATAAACGCTGATGCCGGAGTTGCCGATACCAAAGCAGCACTGGATGGTGCTAAACAGATCCTGATGGAACGCTTCAGTGAAGATGCCAGCCTGCTGGATCTGCTGCGCACCAAACTCTGGCAGCAGGGTGAACTGCAATCCCGTGTGGTTCCGGGTCAGGAGCAAACCGGTGAGAAATTCAGCGACTACTTTGAACACAATGAAGCGGTCAGCAAAACCCCGTCGCACCGCGCACTGGCCATGTTCCGTGGCCGTAACGAAGGCGCTCTGCAACTGGCAATCGTACTGCCGGAAGCTGAAGAGCTGAAGATTCATCCCTGCGAGGAGATGATCGCCCGCCACTTCGGTATCAAGGATCAGGGACGTGCCGCAGATACCTGGCTGAAAGAGGTGGTGCGCTGGACCTGGCGCGTAAAACTGCTGACCCACATCGAAACGGAACTGATGACCCGTCTGCGCGAAGCCGCTGAAGCAGAAGCGATCAAGGTGTTTGCCGGCAACCTGAAAGACCTGCTGCTGGCCGCTCCTGCAGGTCCCCGTGCCACTTTAGGTCTCGACCCCGGTCTGCGTACCGGCGTTAAAGTCGCCGTTGTCGATCACACCGGTAAGCTGCTGGATTACGCAACCATCTATCCCCACGCACCTAAAAACCAGTGGCGCGAATCGCTGGCGGTTCTGGCGGCACTGGTCAGCAAACATAATGTCGACCTGATCAGTATCGGTAACGGCACCGCCTCCCGCGAAACCGACAAGCTGGCCGCGGATCTGGTAAAACTGATCAAAGACCGTAAAGTCAGCAAAATTATGGTCAGTGAAGCGGGAGCCTCGGTTTACTCGGCTTCTGAGCTGGCCGCGAAAGAGTTCCCGGATCTGGACGTGAGCATCCGTGGTGCAGTCTCCATCGCCCGTCGTCTGCAGGACCCGCTCGCAGAACTGGTGAAGATCGATCCGAAATCGATCGGTGTGGGCCAGTACCAGCACGATGTATCCCAGACTCAGCTGGCCCGCAGCCTTGAAGCCGTTGTCGAAGACTGTGTGAACGCCGTGGGTGTGGACGTGAACACCGCTTCTGTTGCTCTGCTGAACCGGGTATCCGGCCTGAACGCCACACTGGCTCAGAACATCATCAGCTACCGTGATGAGAACGGCACCTTCAACAGCCGTACCGACCTGAAGAAAGTAGCGCGCCTGGGGCCTAAAGCCTTTGAACAGTGTGCAGGCTTCCTGCGCATTATGAACGGCAAGAACCCGCTGGATGCCTCTGCGGTTCACCCGGAAGCTTATCCGGTGGTGAAAAAGATCGCTGAAAACAGCGCGCGCAAAGTGGATAGCCTGATCGGTGATTCCGGTTTTCTGAAAGCGGTAAACCCATCCGAATACACCGATGAAAACTTCGGTCTGCCAACGGTGACCGATATTCTGAAAGAGCTGGATAAGCCTGGCCGTGACCCGCGTCCTGAGTTTAAAGCGGCTGAATTTATGGAAGGCGTGGAAGAGATCAGCGACCTCAAACCCGGCATGATTCTGGAAGGCTCTGTGACCAACGTGACGAACTTTGGTGCCTTTGTGGACGTCGGCGTACATCAGGATGGTCTGGTACATATCTCAGCCCTCTCCAACAGCTTTGTTGAAGATCCGCGCACCGTGGTGAAAGCCGGTGATATCGTGCAGGTCAAGGTGATTGATGTCGATCAGCAGCGTCGTCGTATCGCACTGTCGATGCGCCTGAACGATGAACCGGAAGCACAGCAAAGCCGTAGTGGTGCCGGTAATGACAAAGGACGTGGCCGCAACTACTCTTCCGCTAATCAGAATAAACGCGGTCAGAGCGGCAAGGAACAGGGCAGCCAGGGTGGCGGTATGGGTACGCTGGGAATGTTGCTTGCTCAGGCACAGCAAAAACAGCGAAAATAGCCCTCATAAAGTGTTCTGACCAAAGCGATCAGAATTCTGGTCGATTAATTTGGTCACCCAACTTTTTCTCGACACAACTTGAAGCCTGATTCTGCGCCCCCATATTGCCAGATCAGGCTTTTTTCGACTGGCGCAGGCCGGTTTTCTGCAGACGAATCCGCTGTTATCGTCAACATTTCAGCGACTGAAACGCTAAATGCGCCGGCCATGCCGGTTGGTATTAGGGGAAGCACCTTGACCAAAACCATTAAAGATCGTATCGAGTTTTTACGCCCCGTTGCCCAGCGAGGTCTTTTTACCCAGATCAAACGCGGACTCGAAAAAGAAGGCTTACGCACCACACCCACAGGCAATCTGGCGCAAACCGATCACCCAAAAGCTCTTGGTTCAACCCTGACCCACCCCTATATCACGACAGATTATTCAGAAGCGTTACTGGAATTTATCACCCCGGTATCCAGCAAACTGAATGAAACACTGGATTTTCTTAAAGATCTGCACACCTTCAGTTATCGCCATCTGGGCGATGAAGTGATCTGGCCTGCCAGCATGCCATGCAAGCTGCAGGGCAATGAGAGCATTCCGATCGCCCGTTATGGCAGCTCAAATTCCGGCGTTATGAAAACCGTATACCGTCACGGTTTGTCCTGGCGCTATGGCCGCATCATGCAATCCATTGCCGGCCTGCACTATAACTTTTCTCTGCCGGAGCAGCTGTGGCCTGCACTGCTGCACCTGAAATACCCGGAGCGCGACGCGAAAGATCCACAGGTACTGCAGAACTTTATCTCCGAACAGTACTTCGCCCTGATCCGGAACTTCCGCCGCTACAGCTGGCTGCTGCTTTATCTGTTTGGTGCGTCGCCTGCGGTGGATAAGAGCTTTATTGAGGGTAAATCCCATGAGCTTGACGAGCTGGATGCGGACACCCTGTTTCTGCCCTATGCCACCTCGCTGCGTATGAGTGGTCTGGGCTATCAGAACAACGTGCAATCCAGTCTTAAGATCTGTTTTAACTCGCTGGAAAACTACGTCGGTTCGCTGACCCACGCGATTAAAACCCCATATGCGCCATACAGTAAGCTGGGTACCAAGGTTGACGGAGAGTATCGACAGCTGAACACGAATATTCTGCAGATCGAAAACGAGTACTACAGTGATATTCGACCGAAGCGAGTGGCCGAAAGCGGTGAACGCCCGTCCGAAGCACTGACCGAACGTGGTGTAGAATATATCGAGGTACGCTGTATCGATCTGAACCCCTTTGAGGCGATCGGTATCACAGAGACCCAGGCTCGTTTTGTGGATACCTTTTTACTGTTCTGTTTGCTGGAAAACAGCGCCCAGATCCCTGATGACGAGTGTGAAATGCTGGATGAAAACCACAGCAAGATCGTTAACCGGGGTCGGGAGCCGGGTCTTATGCTACAGATCCCAGAAGGCTCCATCTCCCGTGAGGAGTGGAGTCATCAGCTGTTTGATCGCCTGCAACCGGTTGCTGAGCTGCTGGACAGCAACAGCGATAACGCGGTTCATCAGGCGGCACTGGATACCTTCCGTCCACTGATCGACCAGCCTGAACTGACCCCGTCCGCACGGGTTCTGGATGCGATCCGTAAAGCCGGCAGCTTTACCGCCTTTGCCCAGCAACAGGCAAACCAGCAGGCTGAAGAGCTGCGCGCTACGCCGATCAACAAGGCCCGTGAAGCCCTGTTCAGCCAGCTGTCGGAAAGCTCTATTCGTCAACAGGCCGATCTGGAAGACGCTGATCGGGTCGATTTCGACACCTTCCTGAACGACTATATGGCCCGACAGAACGCCTGATTGTCGTAAATCGGTTTGCAGCCGGAACGCAAAAACGGAAAAGCCCGCTGATGATAACATCAGCGGGCTTTTTATTCGGGTCAGACCGATCAGGTCTGTCAGTCTGCTTATTTCTGGTAGATAAAGTTCAGGACCAGCAGATCATCAATCACCGGATGACCGACCTCTTTCTGCATCAGGTCTTTCACTGCCTGAGTCGCTTCCATACGGATCTGCTCCTGACCCACCGGCGTTGTTACGGCTTCATCGGTCTGACGGCTCAACAGAGATACCAGCTCATTGCGGATCAACGGCATATGATGGCTCACGGTTTGCTCCGCCAAAGGCGAGCTGGTGACCAGGGTGATATCCGCTTTCAGATATTTCAGTCGGCCCGGACCGCCGTAATTCAGAACAAAAGAAGGCTTCACTTCAGTGTAAGCGATAGGCGAACCATCACCAGCCTCTTCTGCTGCCCAGCTTTGCATACTTGCGCCAAACATAATCAGCACCGCCAGCAGACTGTGTTTCACTAACTTAATCACTCAGCACTCTCCAATTTAATCATTATCCGCATTATTTGGATCCTTCCGCAGTTAAGGGGAACCTGCCGGAATGAAAATACTCTATGGGAGCATCCCGGATCACGTCCGTGGCGCTGCCTGAGTCAAATATCGTTCTATTGTAGGGCTGCTACGGATTTTTTCCAATGCGTAACCCACTTATAATAAGGCCTTGGCAAACAGGTCGCTTCAGATGCCTTGCCTTAACCTCATTAAACTAAGGACAGAGAATGACCCTAAATTACCGCACGATTAATCTGGCCGGTTTTGCAGCCTGTTTTTTACTGATCGCCAGTGCGCTGGTGATGCAGCATGTTTTTGAACTGGAACCCTGCCCTCTATGCATCTTCCAGCGCATCAGCTTTATGGTCGCCGGTGCTCTGTTTCTGGCTGGTGCCGTCTTCAACCCAAGCTGCAGCCGCCTGAAGGCAGCGATCAGCGGGCTGAACCTGCTGGCACTGGCTGCGGGTATCGGTCTGGCGTTACGCCATATCTGGCTACAGAATCTGCCACCATCCGAAGTCCCCTCCTGTGGACCGGGGCTGGATTACATGCTGGAAGTCCTGCCTTTCACCTCGGTGATCAATCAGGTGCTTAGCGGTAGTGGCGAATGCGCCGAAGTCTCCTGGACCTTTCTGGGGCTTTCAATCCCCTGGTGGACAATGTTTGCTTATATTGGCCTTGCAGGCCTGATTTTTCTGTCGCACCGTAAAGCCCGATAATAAACAGGCGTAAGAAATACTTCTGAAAATTCGACGGCCGATATTTGCCGACGAACACAGGTGACATTGCATAACTGCTACCGTATGCTTGAAAACAATCACATACTGATACGCGATTTTGCGATGGCCTGTTGGCCCGTACAAATGCTGGAGGTCTGCCATGCTTGAAGGTTGTAAAAATGCCCGTGAACGCTGGAGCGGTGTTCATGAGATGATCGACAAATGGCTTCAGGAACGCCAGGAGCTGATCGTTAGCTATACGGAAATTGCTCACCGGGTTAAGACCGATGCTCCGGTGGATGCGGCTCAGGTTCAGGCGCTCTGCGACGTCATGGTAGACTACACCTCAGCCGGTCATTTTGAGATTTTTGAGCAACTGTGTCGCGAAGCTGAAGCCTTCTCGGATCAGGATGCGATCGATCTGAGCCAAAAGATTTTCCCGCTCATTCAGAAGAGTACCGATGTCATCCTCGACTTCAACGAAACCTACGGGGACAGCACACCGGAACAGGACGCTATTCAGGCTCTGCCCGATCAGCTTTCTCTTTTAGGTGAACATCTTGCGGACCGTTTCCAGCACGAAGATACTCTGATAGAAACCTTACACACTGCGCACAGGGAACTTGTAGACTCATGATCCATGCAGGTAAAACTGTTGTTTCTGCCGTACTGGCTTCACTTGTACTAACGCTTTCCGGTTGCTCTGATCTGACTCCACCGGAGCAGACCTGGTCACTGGCGACTAAAGGCCATTACGACGCGGCTTTATCTGATAACGGAAGCCTGGCGATTGTTGCCTCGATCAATCATGGTGGCAGCCTATGGCAACTGCCGCAGCATGAGCGGGTATTTAACTGGAACCATAAAGCCGATACCTTCTCACTGCTGGATCATGTGGCCATTTCCGGTGATGGCCGCTACGGTGCAACCGCTGAACAAAGCAAGTTAACACTTTGGGATGCAACGTCCGGCAAATCTCTGAATTTCTGGTCTTTACCCGCTGATATTCGTAGCTTAGACATTTCTGCTGACGGCCAGTTTCTGATTGCGGGCCTGGATAACAGCACTGCTGTTCTGATCAGCACAGCTCAGGGTAAAGGGGTTCGCACTTTTTCCGCAGATGATCAGGTATCATCGGTTACTCTTAGCGCTGATAACTCGCTGGTAATGGGTGGCACCCGCGTCGGTTCTGTTTATCTCTGGAACACAGAAGATGGTGAAGTAAGAGGTCAGTGGTCTCATGACAACCAGATTCGCGCTATGGCGATCGCCCCTGACAACCGCTACGCCTTTAGCGGTGCCCAGGCTGGGTCCGGTGTCGTGGTTGACCTGACCAGTGGCCAGATCGCTATGAATATCGATATTAACCGTGGTGGTGAGATTGCTGCAGCCACTTACACCGCTGCAGCCTTCAATCAAAGCCAGAATCTTCTTGTTACCGGCACCAGTACCGGCAAACTAAAGCTATGGGATCTGTCAGCGAAAAAAGAGATTGCCGATTGGGAAGCAACTAAGCGAAATGCCTGGAAGCCTTCCGGTGTCAGTATTCAGGACATCGCTTTCGTCAGTGGGAATAAGCTAAGAGCGGTTGCCAGCAATGGATTGGCTTATGAATTCGGCCGCTAGCTTTTAAAGCGGCTCCTCGGGCATCAGCAACAAAAAACCGGTAAGGGGACTTACCGGTTTTTTTGGCACTGCAATCCGTCCTTATCAGAACTCAGGCTCTGAAGAAGCCATCACGCTGCCGCCTTCTTTACCTACCATTCTGCCAATCTCTTTATCGATAAAGAACAGACCTTTGCCATCCTCACCGATAATTTCAATCTTATCCAGAATACTTTTGAACAGCTTCTCTTCCTCATGCTGTTCAGCGACATACCACTGCAGGAAGCTAAACGTCGAATAGTCCTGTTCAGTAAATGCCGTGTGCGCCAGCTCATTAATCTTCTGGGTAATCAGACACTCATGCTCAAACACCTTCTCAAACAGGTCTTTGATTGAAGAAAACTCTGTAGGCGGCGCATCAATAGCGCCCAGCTTCGCCATGGCACCGGTCTCATTCACATAGGTGAACAGACGTTTCATATGCTCCATCTCTTCATCCGCATGTTTTTGCAAAAACGCTGCGCAGCCCTCAAACCCCTTATCTTCAGCCCAGGCGCTCATCTGCAAATAAAGATTTGACGAATAAAACTCCAGATTAATCTGTTCATTCAAACGATCAACCATCGCTTTTTTTAACATAGAATCTCCTAAATAAAACAGGTCAATACTGGTGCCAAACTCTTACCGTTAGCCGGACTACAATTGATAAGCCTGAGACTGAAACATTCAGCAAAGTGCTACATCTCTACGGGACGACAGAGACGCTTTTTATCCGATGCAGAACGGGCACATTTACCGCACAAGTAACGACTGAACCGGGTTACTTCGGTCAGTTCCTGAAAGTGTTTAGTAATGTCACTCTTGTCCAGCTTACATAATCGAGCAGACTTCAGGGCCTTTGCCATAAACGAAAACCTCAGAGAAAACACACCAGCGAATCGGGCCGCACTAATGAAACCCTAAAAAAATACAAATAATAACCATTATCATATAAAAATAGCATTAGAAAGGGAAGTACTAGCGCACCCACAGCCTGATCAAAGGGAAGGGATTGTCTTCAGGTATCTGAAAAACCAGCCGACACCTGACCGCTCTCCCCGTCATCATCCTGATGCAGAGAAGACATCATCAGGCTTCCAAGCTGGCGGTCAGTAACTAACTGATTCCTACCACGATTCTTAGCAGAATAAACGGCAATATCCGCACGATGCATCGTCTCCTCTATCGGCTCCTTTGGCCGATACTGAGTCACACCAATGCTGGCGGTAACATTATGCCCGGGGTCAAGAATGTCTAACTGAGCCTTTTCCATAGACTCGCGCAAGCGCTCTGCAACCTGAGTAGCACCATCAAGAGGCGTTCTGACAAGTACCAGTACAAACTCCTCTCCACCCAACCGAGCCACAAAGTCCACTTCTCGGACACTATTGCGGGCAATATCCGCAAAAGTCTGCAAAACTTCATCGCCCGCCTTATGCCCATAGCGGTCATTAACCTGCTTAAAGTGATCCAGATCAACAAAACAGAGGCTGAATTCGTAATCGCCACGATAGGCCAGTGCCTGCTGCCTGCGTAGGATTTGCATCAGATGACGACGGTTATACAGCCCGGTCAGATCATCGGTAATTGCCTGCTCCTTGGCCTGTTTCATCACCTCATTCATCTCAGCATTACGTTTTTTAAGCGCCCAACGCAAACTGCTGATCTCTGTTCCGATAATACTGACCCCTACCAACATAAAAATGAAAACCAGAGCGCTCAGGGCCTGCTCGACCAGATCAACACCATCACCGCTGAACTGATGTAACAGCATAACAGTGGTGTAACAGATAAGAATAAAGCCACCAACGATAAAGAAACCACGACGCTGCATCCTGAATGCCCCGAACAAAACAACCAGCAGATAGTGCATCAGAAACACATGTTGCAGATCCGGAACCAGATAAATAGATATCGTATTGGTGAAGGTATGCCAGATTAGTTGAGGAATGGTCAGACTGGGGTCTTTAAAAAGAAGATTGATGTCATAGCTGATCATCAGCGGAAAGCATAAGTTACCCAGCCAAATCAGTGTATAGAGCAGGATAAAATAGGGCAGTTCCAGATCGACCATCCCCAAAAGCATCGACAACACAACAACGGCTGTGAGTACCAACCCAGAACCCGTCGCCATCAGGGTTCGTCTCATCCGGAGTAACTGGTGCTGATCTTTAGGGACAAGCTGCGGCATCAGTTTGTCTAGTATTTCGATCATATTTCCCTCTGCAGATTTTTAATTGTTATGTCTGCCTCCATGCGACCCATCGGTTTTACCAGAAAAGAACCTTCATTCCAATAAAGCTGCTTTTTAAAACCTACTTAGCTCTCATTAACAACAGTTCACTACACGATCTGACAGAATGTCACACAAACTGTCTCAGTTCCCGACCGGCTGCCCGCCTGAATCCATCATAGGGAAAACCACGTGCTATAATGAGCAGAGTTAGACCAAGCAAGAATATTCATGAAATATATTCAAAGAGATCGCCATGATTGAGATACGACACCTCAAAACCCTGATGGCATTAAAAGAGACCGGTAGTCTGGTTGAAGCAGCAGATCGTATTCACCTGACTCAGTCTGCTCTCTCGCACCAGATTAAAGATCTCGAAGAGCGGTTGGGTTGCACCCTCTTTGTCCGCAAGAGTAAACCGCTGCAATTTACCAGTGCGGGTATGCGAATCCTCCAGCTAGCGGATGAAATCATGCCGTTACTTCGTTCGGCCCAGCGGGACCTCGACCGCATGGCTGGCGGTGAAGTTGGTCGACTGCATATGGCAATTGAGTGCCATAGCTGTTTCCAATGGCTGATGCCTACCATTGACAGTTTTCGTAATAACTGGCCAGAAGTTGAAATGGACTTTGCCTCAGGCTTCAACTTTGCCCCACTTCCGGCACTCGCTCGCGGTGAGCTTGATCTGGTGATTACCTCTGACCCTAAATCCCTGCCAAGCGTAGAGTACGTTCCTCTGTTTCGTTATGAAGGCCTTCTTGCCGTCGCCAAACAACATGCTTTCGCTAAAAAAAGCTTTGTTACTGAACAGGAACTGGCCCAGGAAACGTTAATCATCTATCCCGTAGAAAGAGACAGACTGGATGTATTCTCTAAATTTCTGACACCGGCAGGTCTTGAGCCAGCCGATACACGTTCAGCAGAGCTGACCATTATGATGATGCAGCTGGTCGCCAGTGGTCGTGGTGTTTGCGCCTTGCCTAACTGGGCTGCAGCAGAATACCTGGAACAGGATTACGTCAAAGGGGTTCGTCTTGGAGAGAAAGGCTTATGGAGCATCCTGTTCGCTGCAGTACGAAAAGACACCATTGACAGCGCTTACATGAAAGACTTTCTCAGAACAGCACGTGAGGTTTCTTTCCGAACGCTGTCCGGTATTCAACCCGCTGAACACAAAGCAGATGGCCTGGCCGATTAAAAACAAGTGCTAATAAAAACTGCAGACGAAAAAAAAGGGACCCACTGCATGGTCCCTTCTCAAAAGGAGAGATAAAAAGGATAGAACTCAAGTCTCAGCTACAAATCAACCTGCGTTCCAATTTACTGCAGGAAAAATGTTACTGAATGAGGGCTTTCCCTTTCTTGATACTCATCAACAAAATCCGGTGCAACACTTAACCTGAGTCAAAAAGCACCGGGTTAGCTTTTTATCGATGAAAATAATGCTGAAATGACCTCTTTCTGATAGCAAAAATCTATCATTACACCATTGGAGTATCTTCAACCTCGACCCGGTAACGGGGGAAAATCAGGCTGAAACGAGCGCCACCAAAGTCATCACTACGATCCACCATAGCACCACCCTGATGCCAGTAGGTAATTCGACGAACAATCGACAAACCCAGTCCATAGCCACCGGATGCCCGTGTACGACTGTCATCCAACCTTGAGAAAGGCGTAAACACCCGCTCCCAGTCCTCCTCAGGAACACCTGGGCCATCATCTTCCACATCAATACGAATACTGTCTGAGTCAACATAGCAACTGACCTGCACCTGACTTTCGGCATAGCGGCAGGCGTTGCTGACCAGGTTCTGAACTGCTCTCTGGAAATAACGCACCTCAACATCGGCATCATTACCGGATGCGGGATTTCGGTGTATCACGTTCAACTCCAGCTCAGGCTTGAGAACTCTAAGGCCATTGACCACATCATCCAGAAGCGGCACCACTTCAGCCCGCTCATAATGCAGATGCAGCGTCTCCTGGCCCAGTCGGGCATAGGTAAGAATCTCATCGACCAGCTCATCCAACTCCTGGATATCGTTATCAATGCCCTTCAGCTGTTTCTGAGCAAAAGGATCATCAACCATATCCTCAATCATCTGCATACCGAAACGGATCCGGGCAACCGGAGTCCGCAACTCATGGGAAACAGCATGGATCATCTCTTGCTGAGTCTTAAGCAGTTCCTGAACCTGCTTCGCCATAGTGTTGAATGCGCGAGCTAAACGGGCAACAAAATCATCGCCCTCAACCCGAACCCGGGTACTCAGGTGACCTGCTGCAATTCGACTGGCGGCTTGCTCAACTTTCTGCAGGCGATGTTCCAGCATACGTACCGACAAATAAACCCCACTACCGGATAACAGCAGGGCAACAAGCGCTATTGCAGCCATTAAAACCAGCGGGTAGGGATCAAACATACCCACAGGTCCCACCTTCAGCATGCGATCGCTATCCAGTTGAGCGTAGGCTTCAACGGCTCTGCCGTTTTCCCTAAAGGAAAGAATCGCTTCGCCTTCTACAAGTTGCTGCAGTTCAATGCGATCAAGAGAAACATCCGCCACAGGGATCAGTGATACCGGATAAGCAAAATGAGGGTTTGTTTCGGAGAGTACCTGCTCGGCAGGAGCGTCATAGCCACGGATGACCTGGCGCAACAGATCTACTGAAGCTCGGGCATGTTGTTCAGACAATCGGGGAATCAGGCCTTTCACCAACAAGCGGCTCTCAGGGTTCAAATACCGATAAACCACCAGCTCGCTATCCGCCCCCCCCTGAAGCACCAGAATTCGATTCTCCCGCAATCGACGCAACTGCCAACTGTCCAAGGGTTCGTCATCGACCCGGGTCACTGACAGCTTAATACTCAGTTCAGCAGCAGTTTCCATCAACCAGCTGACACGGTTGGACTCTTCCTGCTGTTGCCAGCCTTTACTCAAAAGATAGAAGGTACCGGAAGCTAATTCTTCCCGGTATTGCTCTACCCGAACATGATTGATTAACGACGTAGCACCTACGGCAAGCACAATAACCAACAGCATCGCCAGTAGCATGTGCAAATAAACACGGATAAAGATGCTGTTAACCCGAAGAGCGTTTAGAGGCATCACGTGAAAGAAATCCCGATTTGTTGAAAAATATCCGGCAGGTAGATAAGCCGAAAGGCCTGAACGAAAAACACGGCAGAAATAAGCAATCTGCCGTGCCAAAACCAGGATCACATCTCCCGAAGCGCCATCATCCCGAGCCGGATGAGATCAACACCGAAGCATCCCATCTTCGGGGTTATGAGTTAAACCTCTTTTACAAAAAGATAACCCTTGCTTCGTACTGTCTTAATCCGGCGTGGATGCATCGGATCATCACCCACTTTAGGACGGATACGGGATACGCGTACATCAATCGAGCGATCCTGACCGTCATATTCAATACCTCGCAGGGCGGTGAAGATCTCTTCACGGGTCAAGACCCGTCCCGCATTGGAAGCCAGCAACCAAAGCAGATCAAACTCTGCACTGGTCAAATCAATGCTTTCGCCAGCCAACCAGGCCTCACGCATCGCATTATCCACCACCAGATTACCGAACTGCAGACGACTGTCATCGCTCTCTTCCAGCGTCATAGGCTCTTCTGAACCACTCACCCGACGCAATAAAGCCCGTACGCGAGCCAACAAAACCCGTGGGCGTACAGGTTTAGAGATGTAATCATCTGCGCCCATTTCCAGCCCAACAACCTGATCCATATCATCAGTACGGGCCGTCAGCATCAGAATAGGACCGCTGTACTCAGGGCGAACGCGACGACAAACACCCAAACCATCTTCACCCGGCAACATGACATCCAGAATAACCAGGTCAGGTTTCTCGTTCAGGATGCGATCAACAGCACGGTTACCGTCGCCTTCAACGTCAACGTCAAAACCATTACCCTCTAAATACTCTCGGGTCAGGGTCGCCAGTCGCTCGTCATCTTCAACGATCAGAATTCGGGAAATTTCTTGTGTATCCACGGGATGCTCTCTCGTCATTGCGATAGCCTGCGCATTTGCTACCGGCTTTCTTCGTCACATTCTACGGGGCAGCCTCGCTACTCCGTGTTAATTACGCCGCCTAATGGCGGCTAAAAGGTATGTTTTATGAATTTTTTTAAGGCAATACCCTTCTTTTTTATGCATTTAATCATAACTTAACTGCACATATAGTTACTATGCCTACCTGATAAGATAGCTTAAATCCGCTCTTAAAAATTAGTTCACTTTGACACAAAGCAAAGTGAAAAAATTTTCTTCTTTATCACTTGAAATTTCTGCAAAGCCTCTGGAAAAAGACTTGTCACGTAAGTTGGTTTTCACCCCTAGAATAAACACAAGTTACCCACAGGTTATCCACTTGCAGATCGCCAAAAACAACATTATCTTGTGCCGCTACTGAAACAACACCCCATATATAGGGGTTAGACATATTTTAAGGCACAATTCAACCTAAGCCCTTGTAATAAGCGATATTTCCGGATTTGATCCGGATTTTTTGTTTTTGATATACACCCTATTGTCCTCATAAAGGACATGGGCTTTTAGGTCGGACAATTGATCTGTACAAAACCATTCAGTGCTTTTCCGAAGAAAGCGCCAAACCAGACAGTGATCTTTAACAGTCAAGATCCAAGATTAACGAAAGGCAGGCATAATCAGCATGGTACAGGACTCCACTTCCAACGCAGCACTTAGCAATCTGCAGGTGATGAAACGCAACGGCGATCTGGTCGCATGTGACCCCAGCAAGATCTCCGTTGCAATGAGCAAAGCTTTTATCGCAGTCGAAGGTGATAGCGCTCAGAACTCCAGCCGGATTCACGAGCTGGTGGATTCTTTCACAACGAACATTATCGAAACCTTCCAGCGCCGTATGCCTGCAGGTGGCGTGATTCACATTGAAGATATTCAGGATCAGGTTGAGCTGGTTCTGATGCGTTCCGGCGAGCAGAAAGTTGCCCGCGCCTATGTTCTGTACCGTGAAGAGCACTCCCGTCTGCGTTCTGCAGAAGCACAGGGGATCTCTAACCCGCACCCAACCATCAATGTGACACACCTTGATGGCACACGACTGCCTCTGGATCTGGGTCGTATCGATACGGTTGTGAGTGAAGCCTGCGAAGGTCTGGAAGAAGTTAACAAGAAGCTGATCATCGACGATGCGCTGAAAAACCTCTACGACGGTGTACCCGTTGATGGCGTCTCCACTGCTCTGATGATGGCAGCCCGTACTCTGGTAGAGAAAGAGCCAAACTACACCTACGTTACCGCCCGCCTGCTGCTGGACAACCTGCGCCGTGAAGCGCTGAGCTTCCTGAAGGTCGCTGATGAAGCCACTCATCAGGAGATGGCAAACCTTTATCCGCAGGCGCTGACCGCCTATGTGGCAAAAGGTATCGAACTGGAGCAACTGGATCCGGCGCTGGCCGACTTTGATCTGGAAGCTCTGGGCGCGGCGATTCAGCCGGAAAACGACAAGAACTTCACCTATCTGGGTCTGCAGACCCTGTATGACCGTTACTTCCTGCACTGTGACGACGTACGTTACGAACTGCCTCAGGTGATGTTCATGCGTGTGGCGATGGGTCTGTCTCTGAACGAAGAAAATCGTACCGAACGTGCGATTGAGTTCTACGGCCTGCTGTCCAGCTTTGACTACATGGCATCCACGCCGACCCTGTTTAACTCAGGTACCCGTCGTCCGCAGCTGTCTTCCTGCTACCTGACTCACGTGCCGGATGATCTGGAAGGTATCTACGGTGCTATCAAAGACAACGCACTGCTGTCCAAATGGGCCGGAGGTCTGGGTAACGACTGGACTCAGGTTCGTGCTCTGGGCTCTCACATCAAGGGCACTAACGGTAAATCTCAGGGTGTTGTACCTTTCCTGAAAGTTGTCAACGACACCGCTGTCGCGGTAAACCAGGGTGGTAAGCGTAAAGGTGCGGTTTGTGCGTATCTGGAAAGCTGGCACCTGGACGTAGAAGAGTTTCTGGATCTGCGTAAGAACACCGGTGATGACCGTCGTCGTACCCACGATATGAACACGGCTAACTGGGTTCCGGATCTGCTGATGAAGCGTGTCTTCGAAGATAAAGAGTGGACGCTGTTCTCTCCATCCGACACCCCGGATCTGCACGACCTGTACGGCAAAGCCTTTGAAGCCCGTTACGAAGAGTACGAGCGCATGGCGGATGCCGGTCAGCTGCGCCTGTTCAAACGCATCAAGGCGAAAGACCTGTGGCGTAAGATGCTGTCCATGTTGTTCGAAACTGGCCACCCATGGATCACCTTTAAAGATCCGTGCAACCTGCGTTCACCACAGCAGCATGTGGGTGTTGTTCACTCGTCCAACCTGTGCACCGAGATCACGCTGAACACCAGTGCTGATGAAATTGCAGTATGTAACCTAGGTTCTGTCAACCTGGCGCAGCACGTCAAAGACAATGGCGAACTGGATGTGGGCAAGATCCGCAACACCGTCACCACTGCTGTTCGTATGCTGGATAACGTGATCGACATTAACTACTACGCGGTTCCTCAGGCACGCAATTCCAACCTGAAACACCGTCCGGTAGGCATGGGCATCATGGGCTTCCAGGATGCACTGTATAAAGCGAAAACCGCTTACGCTTCTGACGAAGCGGTCTCCTTTGCAGACCGTTCCATGGAAGTGATCAGCTACTACGCGATCCAGGCTTCCAGCGATCTGGCTGCCGAGCGTGGCCGCTACGAAAGCTACGAAGGTTCTCTGTGGAGTCAGGGCGTACTGCCAATCGATTCCCTGAGCAATCTGATTGAAGCCCGTGGCGAACAGTTTATCGAAGTGGATACGTCCAGCACGCTGGATTGGGATTCCCTGCGTACTCAGGTACGTGAACAGGGTATGCGTAACTCCAACGTGATGGCGATCGCACCGACTGCGACTATCTCCAACATCTGTGGCGTGTCTCAGTCTATCGAGCCGACTTATCAGAACCTGTACGTGAAATCGAACCTGTCCGGCGAATTCACCGTAGTAAACCCTTACATGGTTCGCGACCTGAAAGAGCGCGGCCTGTGGGATGAGGTCATGGTTAACGACCTGAAATACTACGACGGTTCCGTACAGCCGATCGACCGTATCCCGGATGATCTGAAAGCCCTGTACGCCAACGCCTTTGAAGTTGAGCCGAAATGGCTGGTTGATGCGGCAAGCCGCCGTCAGAAATGGATCGATCAGGCTCAGTCTCTGAACCTGTACATCTCCGGCGTCAACGGTAAGAAACTGGATATCACCTACCGTATGGCGTGGTTCCGTGGTCTGAAAACCACCTATTACCTCCGTGCGATGGGCGCATCTTCTGTTGAGAAATCAACGGTTGATCGTGGTACCCACAATGCGGTTTCCAGTGGTAGCGCGCCAACAACCGTTGCTCCGGCACCAGCGGCAGCGCCCGTTGCTGCAGCACCTGCTCCGGCAACCTCTACTGCCGCAAAGGACGAGTTTGAACTGTCCGGCGAAGCAGCAGCGGTGCCTCAGGCCTGCTCTATCGACAACCCGGATTGTGAGGCGTGCCAGTAAGGCCGTCTCAGTAAAGGAACCCGGCGAAAGGCACTGCAGCCTTTCGCTGACCGCAAGGATGCGGCTGGTTTCCGGCTTACCGGAAGCTCACATCGCATCGACTTGCCACAGTGCTTTTATAAAGCTCCGACTAAATCGAGCTGATAAAACGGACTTACTGCAAGCCCTGCGGCAAGTCAATGTCCAAACTTGACTATACTGTATAAATCATCAGCACCGCTGATTAAGACATTTAAGAGGATTTCACCATGCTTAGCTGGGACGAATTTGATAACGAGGAAACCGCAGTAGCCGAAAAGCCTCAGGCAGCCCCACAGCCTGCTCCGGCCCAGCCTGCGCCAGCTCCTCAGGCCACTCCTGCTCCAGTCGCAACCGCACCGGTTTCTGAAAGCCAGCCTGCCGATAAAAGCGCTCAGGAACGTGCCCGTGAAGCCGTTAACAACATCGACGTTGCACCGGGTCTGGAAGATCTGGAAATGGGCGCTGCCCGCATCGAGGTTGACGACAAACGCATGATCAACTGCCGTGCTGACCTGAACCAGCTGGTTCCGTTTAAGTACGACTGGGCATGGCAGAAATACCTGGATGGCACCGCGAACCACTGGATGCCCCAGGAAGTCAACATGAACGCGGATATCGCGCTGTGGAAAAGTCAGAATGGCCTGACCGAAGACGAGCGCATGATCGTGATGCGCTCTCTGGGTTACTTCTCCACTGCTGACTCTCTGGTAGCCAACAATCTGGTGCTGGCGGTTTACCGTCTGATCACCAACCCGGAATGCCGCCAGTACCTGCTACGTCAGGCATTTGAAGAAGCGATCCACACCCACGCTTACCAGTACTGCGTTGAGTCTCTGGGTATGGATGAAGGTGAAGTGTTCAACATGTACCGTGAAGTGCCGTCCATCGCGAAAAAAGCGAGCTGGAGTCTGAGCCACACGCACTCACTGTCTAACCCGAACTTCAGCACAGGTACTCCGGAAACCGATCAGGAGCTGCTGCGTAACCTGATCGCTTTCTACTGCGTGACCGAAGGTATCTTCTTCTACTGCGGTTTCAGCCAGATTCTGTCTATGGGCCGCCGCAACAAGATGACCGGTGTTGCCGAGCAGTTCCAGTACATTCTGCGTGACGAATCCATGCACCTGAACTTTGGTGTTGATGTGATCAACCAGATCAAGATCGAGAACCCGCACCTGTGGACCCCTGAGTTCCAGGAAGAAGTGGTACAGATGATTCTGGAAGGTACCGAGCTTGAGATCGAATACGCTCGCGACACCATGCCGCGCGGTGTACTGGGTATGAACGCCGGTATTATGGAAGAGTATCTGAAGTTCATCTGTAACCGTCGTCTGCAGCAGCTGGGCCTGAAAGAGCAGTTCCCCGGCGCGACGAACCCATTCCCGTGGATGTCGGAAATTATCGACCTGCGTAAAGAGAAGAACTTCTTCGAAACCCGCGTCACCGAGTATCAGGTTGGCGGCGCACTGAGCTGGGATTAATCCCCGCTTAGCCTGCTTGTCAGGCGAATGTTCAGGAACATCAGTTCCCACCCTCTGTGCCGGCTGTGATCAGCGGCCGGTGCAGAGTCCTCACTACTTCTTGTTTCTTCTTTTTAAGATTTACCTTTCCAGGCCTGAACCACCTTCTCCCGCATCTGAGCCGCGCTTTGCTCGACACAGTCATGGGCAAAATTGCGCCAGTACCCCTGTATCAGCGCCTCTTCCACCTCGACACCGGTTGACAGATTTTTCCATGCCGGAGGCAATCCGTGAAGATGGGAGATAAAACCACCCGCTTTATCCGATGCCAGATAACGCACCCGCCCGATACCGGATAACAGAATACGCCCGCTGCACATCAGGCAGGGCTCAAGGCTGACATAAAGAGTCAATGACCGGCGATCCAGATGGGCAAACTCAGTTTCCAGCCGATCCAGAATCTGCATCTCCGCATGGCGCTGGCTTTGATACCCCTTATCAGGTTCAGCCCCCTCTTCCATGTCCCGGACAAACACCTGATTACGCGCCTCACAAACCAGCTCATCATCGGCATTAACCAGAATCGCTCCGACCCCATAGTTGCCGACAGCTAAGGCAAGATAAGCCTGCTCACAACACCGATGCGCCCAAAGATCATCCCGAAGGGCATTAGGCGGGGCATTTTCAAGCCGCTGTTTAAGTGTATCCAAGGTTCCTGTCTTCAAAGAGGCCACTCCATTCTGATCGGCATTCCAGGATTATCCGCAACCACCGGGAAACAAAAAAGCCTATCGATATCTTTAGTCTAATATCAAACCTTCCGGTCGACAGAGAGCAATTGCAGTATTCCTTTTTAAATCAATAAGTAAATAAAGCAAAACCCTTTACCAAAGCATCTTCTAATATTATGAAAAACAGTACCGGATCAAGGTTATGGCGCTCTTACTCCTATACAATGTCATTATTACTGTTTAATTACATAAAAATAACAACAGCTTACAAAGACCCTGAATTTCAAATGACTTGCAAAGGACCATAACCATCATGGAAATCCGTCACTGGCCAGTGGCTCGCAAACTCGCACTGCTAATCGGGTTGCTATTCGCCACACTGACCCTTGTGGAACTGAACTCCCTCTACCGCTTATATGATGAACTGCTTACCGCACGAAAAGTTCAGGTTCAGGAGCAGGTTCAGTCAGCCTCCAGCCTGATTCAGCACTATTATGATAAACGTGCTGAGCTGGGAGAAGCAGAAGCTAAAAAGCAGGCCTTAGATGCCATTGCCTCACTGCGCTATGGCAAGAATGGTTATTTCTGGATCAACGATATGCAGCAACGACTCGTGATGCATCCGATCAAGAAAAACATCATCGGCAAAGACATGACCCATATTAAAGACGCCTCAGGCAAGCTCCACTGGCAGGAGATGGTCAAGGTCGTGCGTTCTCAGGGCGAAGGTTTTGTCGATTACACCTACAAGGGGCCTCAGTTTGATAAGCCAAAGGATAAGGTTTCCTACGTTAAAGGTTTTAAGGAATGGGGCTGGGTAATCGGTAGCGGTGTTTACCTGAGCGATGTTGTCGATATCTTCTGGGCCGCATTAACTGAGTCTGCCATGTTCCAGGTAGTCCTTTTCAGCCTGGCGATCTGGGGCAGCGTCGTCATGGTCCGCAATATCACCCGCCCGCTGAACCGCATGCTGGAAACCGTACGCTTTATCTCCGCTGGCGACATGACCCATACCATTGATCTGAAACGCCGGGATGAAATCGGCCAACTGGCCGATGAAGTTGATACCATGACCCGCTCTTTGAAAACCGTTCTGTCAGATGTGGAGCTGGCTGCGGAACAGCTGCGCTCACACACAGGAGCCATGAGCCAGAACAGCGAGGAAACCCGTAACGGTATGGATCGCCAGTTCACTGAAGTGGACAAGCTGGCTTCCGCCATGACCGAAATGTCTTCGACCATTCAGGAGGTCGCACGTAACGCTACCGATACCGCTGAGGCCACCAGAGAAGCCTCTGAACAGGCGCAAACCGGACAGGAAGAAGTGCGTCAAACCGTTAACGCTATTGAGCTGCTGTCTCAGCATGTGTCAGAAGCTGGCGGAGTAATGGGCGAGCTTAGCGAGCAAACCGATAAGATCGGAGAAGTCATTAACGTGATTCGTGAGATCTCGGATCAGACAAATCTGCTGGCTCTGAATGCGGCAATCGAAGCCGCACGCGCCGGAGAAGCGGGCCGCGGCTTTGCGGTTGTGGCCGATGAAGTCCGCAATCTCGCCAGCCGAACTCAAGGTTCCACCGGTGAGATTCAACACATTATCGAACAGCTTCAGCTGCAGGCCGCCAATGCCAATCGCACGATGGGAAAAAGCAGTGAAGAAGCACTCAACAGTGTCAGCCAGATGGTTAAAGCAGGTACAGACCTGGACGCTATTGTCGATCATATCCGACATGTCAGCGATATGAGCACCCAGATCGCTTCCGCCGCAGAACAACAGGGCTCTGTCGCCGAAGAGATCAATCACAACCTGTTTGATATCCGAACCATCTCACAGGATGTGTTGGATAGAGCAGCAACTATCGCTTTGAGCAGTCAGGAAATTGCCGGAATGGCTGATAGTCTGAGCCAACGGCTGAGCCGCTTCAGGCTGTCCTGAGAAAATTAACGGGTGATGATCCTAGGCTGAAACGGTGACGCTTTGTCACCGTTTTTCCGTTTAAAGCATATCAAAAACTCAGGTATGATAGAGCCAAAAGCCCCATCCAGAGGACATAGGATGGTTATCTATTGATATTCAGTACCGAGAAACAGGGATATGCAGATTTTTCGTGTTTACCAACATCCTCAACGGGGTTATGCCGCGATTACCTCAGGCTTTAACTGGACTGCCGCTCTGTTTTCCCTGATCTGGACACTGTCGAACAATCTTTGGGGACCGAGCTTTCTTCTTTTTCTGGGCTGGAGCGCGGCCATTGCAGGTATCTTTATTGCCGGAGCAATGAACCTTTCTATGGTTTCCATGGCCTTTGTTGGACTAGGGGTGCTGATGCCACTCTGGGCGGGTATGAACGCCATGAACTGGCTGGATAAGGGTCTGCGTAATCAAGGCTATAATCTGGTAAACAAGGTTCGGGCCCAAACTTCTCAGGGAGCCATCAAAACCACCCAACACAAACTGGACCCGCAAGCGACGAAGAAACGTCAAACAACTAGGGAGTAGTTTTGTCCAGAACGACAGAGACTAAAATAAGTACGATCAAGAGGCAACTCTATCACTACTACTTAGGCTTAACGTTGCTCGCTTTATTTGTTCCACTGAACACCATCCGGGCAGAGATTCAAAAAGAAGATAATTTTGACAATTTTTTCTCGGATGACAAAACCTCTCAGGATGCAAAAAGTCGTCCTAAAATTGAGCTTCAGGCTCTGAGAACAGGAGTTGCCCAGAGTCGTAATCTTCTGGGACAAACGGCCGCAACGATCGGCTTTGGTCTGGATTCAATCTTTGGCTCTCCGGACAAACACCAGCCTAACGAGAGTTCGATTATCCTTCACACAGGAGTCCGGTTTGAGAAAAATGGCGACCCGGTAAGCGTCAGCGGCTTTAACTTCAGGGCCGACCTTCCTTCCACCACCAGTAAACTCCAACTGTTTATACGACTGGATGATGAAAATCGACTTAACAACAACTCCGCAAGTACGGTTAAGCCAAGCAAGACCGATGTAGATCTGTCAGACGCCTCTCAAAGTGGAGGGGAAAGAACCCCCACGGCAGCTCCGGCTGCAGAAAGCCAACAAGATTCGCCAGCCTCTCAACGGTTTATTCAAGCCGATAAAGCCGGATTATTTTTGCGTTATATCTACCAGGAAACGGATTCTTTATGGCAAAACACCTTTGATATTGGCTGGCAACTGGATACCGCCAACCTGGATACTGAAGCGGTCAGCTATTTACGAACCGGCCGCAACTTTCAGGTTTCGGATTGGTTAATCAGACCGTCTCCAGCCGTATTCTGGACCGAAGATTCAGGGCCCGGTATGGGCATCAACCTGCATACTCAGACCGAACTTGATACCATCACTACACTTAACAGCACAACCGGTACGAATTACCTGATCGATGATGAGATGACCTACTATCAGCATGGCTGGCAGCTGGTCAAAGCCTTCAGCGACGACCTGCGTGCGACCTACAATATGACGTTCTATACAACGGATGACGCAGAAAATCTGGTCGATGAAGCCCAGATCAGTGCAACCCTGCGGCGCCGGGTAGACGGTGATTGGCTTTTCTTCAGTGTCACTCCTGCAGACACCTTATCTGCACAAGATGATTACGAAGGTAATTTAAGTCTCACACTTCAACTGGAAGCAAAATTCGGCACTCATTACTGAGTGCCTCCCCCCCTAACTCAACACATCGTCCAGCCTCGTCAAGGCCCGCTCCAACTGCTGTCGGCTACAACCAAAATTAAGACGGGCGAATCCCGGCAGACCAAAGTCCGAACCTTCAGACAGAGCAACACCGGCCTCATGCAACAGCCATTGTGCGGGTTTCTCATACCCCGTTGATCGCAGATCCAGCCAAGCGAGATAGGTCGCTTCGGGAGCACTGATATTCACCTGTTTTTTCCCCTCAGCCCAACGAATAATCAGATCCCGGTTCGACACCAGGTGATCCAAAAGCCCGGACCTCCAACCGAGGCCTTCCCGATAAGCCGCTTCAGCAGCAACAAAGCCGAGAAGATTAACGCCAGGCATCAGACCTTCGATAGAGCGTTTAAAGTGACTACGAAGTTTACTGTCCGGGATGACCGCAGCAGAGCAAGCCAGACCCGCAATGTTAAAAGTCTTACTGGGAGCCAACAGGGTTACTGTTCTTGCGGCTATATCATGACTCAGGCTGGCAAGAGGAATGTGACGACGCGCCTTGTCCAGTACCAGGTCACAGTGAATCTCATCGGAACAGATCACCAGGTTATTCCGGATCACAAAGTCCGACAGCTGTTCCAGCTCCTCTTTGGAGAATACCCGCCCGGTCGGGTTGTGAGGGTTGCATAGCATAAACAGACGAGTATTCGGCCTAATCTTCGCCTGCATCGCCTCAAGATCCAAAGCCCAGCGCGGCCCTTCCCGCATCGGTATAGCCTGCAGCTGTTTATGATTACGCTCAGCGACTTTAAGAAACGGCGGATAAACCGGCGTGTGAGTCATCACAGCAGATCCCGCTTCTCCAAAAGTGCGCGCCACCGCATGTAAACCACTAACCAATCCCGGTAACCAAACGATCCATTTCGGATCGATCTGCCAGTTATGCTGCTCTGCATACCATTTACAGAAAGCTTCCGTCATTCCCTCAGGGACTTTACCGTAGCCAAACACGCCATGATCGATCCGCTGTCGGAGCGCATCAATGACTTCAGGCGGTGACTCGAAATCCATATCCGCCACCCACATGGGTAAAATATCACGCCCCTGCCGCTCCCCCTCCGCACGGTAATGCTGCCATTTGGCACTGTCTGTATCCTTACGATCCACCGAGCGATCAAAGTTAAATCGGGAGGATGCTATGTTGTCAGTATCAGAATAATTAGCGGTCACGATAGCTCCGGGTCGAAAATAAAAGGGATCGGTTCAGGTTGAAAGCAATAGCCTAGTTTTCCGGTCAACAATTGCTATACTCACGGCTCTTAAAACTTTGGCAAATTCAGCGAATTGGCACACAGGCTACCTCTGAAAACTCAGACAAGCAAAGTCTGCAGAAACAAAAATTCAATCCTTTCTTTCTCATCAGCACGAGTACGTCATGACAATATCATCGCCATACACCGCTCACCATTATGCTCTCTCCACCTGGTTTAACCGGGCTCAGGGTGATGAGGTTTTGCTGGTCAGAATTCTGGCAGATACCGCAGGACTAAAAGGCTGGCTCAGCCGCCCCCTGCATGACCGGCTCAGTAAAGCCGTGCTGGCGGATGTAGCTAAAGCGGATGCACTTGAGAGCTTTGACCGGGCAGCGGTTTACCTGCTAAGTCAAATGCCACAGTTTAACGGTCCGGAAAATGAAGCCGACTGGCAACAATGGCTGGCTCAGTGGCAAGCGATTCATAAAGACAAAACACCAGCAGAGCAACTGGATGCCCTACCGGAGCGTTTTAATCACCCTCAGGCGGAAACAGCAATGAAGCGCCTGCTGGCCAGCCAGAAAGCGAAGGTTATCCCCTTGGCACATAAAGACTGATCAGGCAGATTGCAGCTGCAATAAACCTTTATTGAGCCCCTCAATCATACCGCTGCTCAGCTGAATATTAGTCGCCGAGCCCGCTACTGCAGCTTCAGCATCAGACGCCATCTGTCCAACCTGCTCAACAACGGAGCGCGCTTGATCAAGTTGCAGCTCCGCTCGCTGAGTCACAGAATGCATCGCAGCCTTGATCTGCCCGATGGAAGCATTTACCAGAGCAATACGCTCATCATCTCTTTGCGCCAGCAGCTCTTCCATAGAATCCGAAAAGTGCTGCACTTTGGATGATAGCGTCTGGCTCTCCTGACTCAGTTGAGCCATCAGGCTGTTGATATCACCGGCATATGCTCCCGACTTATTGGCCAGGGATTTCACTTCATCCGCAACAACCGCAAAGCCGCGCCCAGCCTCTCCCGCCCTAGCCGCTTCAATAGAAGCGTTCAGTGCCAGCAGGTTTGTCTGATCAGCAATACCGGTAATCGTAGAGGCGATATTTTCCACCTTATCAAACTGTTCTTTAAACTGCTGAGTATCCATCAGAAGTTCTTTCGCCCACTCGGCTGCCTGTTCAAATTCACGGGTAAAAGACTGATTCTGCTGATCTAGCTCTGTCAGCTGATAATCCAGATGCTCCACCTGCTGATCGGCCGTCATAACATCACTGACGACTTCACTGGCACTGTCGGAAACCGAGCGCACGTGATCTAGGGTTTGCGCCGCAAACTCAACACGGGCCCTGGAACGCTGGTTCACATTTTTAGCATTATCCGAGACCTGATTGGTTGTTTTAAGAATAGCCTGCAGAGTCTGCTCAACACCCTGCATTTTCTCCTGACGGTGCGCTTTTGTATGCTGCTCCAATTCAACAAAGCGGCCATAAGCCTGTTTCAATCCGGCATAGGCACTGAACAGAGACACCATAAAAGGCACCAGATAAGTGAGCAAAAGCTGCAACCATTGAATCGAGGCACCGGTAAATACAGCACTTTGATTAATCAGATTTAACAGTGTCCCGACGATCAGAGAGACTTTTACAGCTTTAACAATGGCCGCAGGTTCAAGCAAACTTGGTTGATGATCAAATAAGTCAGGCATAACAGGCATCCTTTCATGGTGCTTAGGTGCGAAGGCATCATCTGCCGAATAGATTCAGAATCACTTACGCAGCAGAAGGTATTAAAGATGCAGCTGGATTACAAAAAAAATAAGATCAGGCGAACAGGCACAAAAAAACCGTGACCTAGGCCACGGACTTTTATTAATCACACACAGATAACCGGATTATTCTACCGTCTGACCCGAGCCGACTGAGACAAGGGCCGCTTTAACCGCTTCACGTTTTTCGCGGGCTTCATCACGGATCACTTTCACCGACTGATACCACTCAGAGGGGTTTTCAATATCACCATCTTCTGCCAGTGGCGGGTAATCAAGATTGCGCTCTTTGCAGAACTGAGCGATCTTCGGTTGTGCCCATTCAAACAGCGTGGTTTCGTACTCTTGCGGATCCATACGGGATTCATCGTAGAGACCTGCCTCTGCCCGCTGCCGCTGAGCCTCCGCCAGAATAATCGCTGCGGCAACCGACACGTTGTAAGACTCCACCATACCCATCATGGGAATCATAATATGCTCATCGGCTAACTCTGCCGCAGTATCACTGACACCGAACTTCTCCGCCCCCATCAAAATGGCACAAGGCTGGGTGTAATCCAGCTGGCGGTAATCCACCACACGGTCGGTAAAGGTTGCCGCATAAACTTTGAAACCTTCTGCCTGCAGTTTTTTGATCGGCTTATCCACACCCTCATACAGATGAACCTTGACCCAACTGTGACTGCCTTTGGCCGTACCATGATAAGTACCATAACCATCATCCGGATCAGCCGAGTGGACATGAGGAATACCCACCGCATCGCAGGTGCGCACAATCGCCGATAAATTACGGGATTTATGCACGTTATCGGTGATCACTGTCAGATCCGGCTGGCGGCGGTTCAGTACGGCTTTAATCTTGGCAAAGCGCTCGGGACTCACTCAGTATTCCTCGGTCAGGTCGCTATAGACATTGTTATCGGGCTTGAAAACCACGCCATCACCCAAGGCATCAGATCATGATGCCTGCGTAAGCAGCAAACATTATGCAGATTGAGGACTGCCCGTCCATTCGACACCCACAAACAAAGCGATAACCGCCAGAAGAATCTGCACCACCAGCAGCGTCTGGATCTGGCCACTCCGCTTCTTTGCACCTGCCCAGTTAATACTTCGGATCGCTTGACTCAGATCGACCATACGCAACCAGAACAGAGGAACCTGCAGCAACCAGAGTCCTGCGACCAGCAGCCAATAGACCATCATCAGTTGAGTATTCAGATTCATCATAAAGGGGGCCAGAACCAAGAGCACCAGCCCTGGAAGGGCAAGCCACTGCTGCACTTTTAATGACGCAATGCGCTGGTTATATCCCGCTTCAGGATGGCGTGACGCCGGTGCTAAAAGCTCTGATAAAAACGCGTAGATAGCCGGCAATAAAACCAGCGCCAATGCCAGTACAAGCAGCGAGGGATTAAACATCAGTTCCAAAGGAGATCCTTACGATAAGGTGATACATCAGTCAGCAACCAGACCAGTAAAACAGCCCGGGCTTAACGGGATTCGGATTATAAATCAGAGTGTTAACCAGGTGGGGTTATTTTTTCAGAGTTCAATCTCAATTCCCTTTTAACACGACACCGGGCTTCCCGAATCTTAGCGCTTTGATGGTTCCTCGAGATGGACTTTCAGACGTTCGAGCTGCCCCTGCTGATCCAGTACGACCAGCTCATAACTGCCCGGCTGACCAAACGTCAGCACAACCGGTGCTCCAGCCTGGGTACGTCCCTGATGACGACCATTAAGAAACCAGTCCCGTTCTCCCTGACCACCCACTGAGAATACCTCAAGTTTAAGTGCCTGCTGTTCGGACATCAGCACCTGAGATGCTGACACCACTCCCGGCTGTAACAATCGCTCGCCGTTTGTAAGACCAACAATACGCAGAGGGGGGGCCATCAGAACATCCGGCTCACAACCGTCAGCCAGAGGAGGTAATTGCTGGCTTAAACGCCATCGGCGAGGTACCCAAGGCTCCGTTGGCTGAGGCCAAAGCGCCAGCTTCTGCGTTAAAATCTGACCGGTTTCCGGCAAACAATCCTTACTGAGCCGCTCGCCCTGAGCATTAACCCGGATCGTCATGGGGTTAGGCTGCAGGCCGTCCGCCAACTCATCCCTCAAAGTTGGCGGCACCTGCTTGCGAATCACCCAGGCCTGATGAGCAACATGGCAATGCTCCGGCGGTGTCTCTTCTGCTAACTGCCCCAAAGGCCAGCAGATATTCTGCAGACGCACCCGGTCCGGCATCTCCGGCCATTGGGGATAAGGGTCAAGATAATCCTGAATCCGGAACAGAATCGGCAAGGCTGTTATCGCACCGAAATAGCCCGGTGAGGGGGTACCATCCGGCCGCCCCACCCAAACTCCAATGGTCAGCTTTGGCGTCACGCCTATCGCCCAGGCATCCCGAAAGCCATAGCTGGTCCCGGTTTTCCAGGCAATGCCGGGGGCATGATCGCGAATCGAGGGGTTACGGGTCTGATCCGGTCGGGCATTACGCAGCATTCGGGATACAACCCAGCTGGTCTCCTCCGACATTAGCCAGCGGCTGTCAGTATTCACCGGCTCCTGACCTGACTGAAGCAACGCGGTAAGCGGTTTCACCTGCCCTTTGTTTGCCAGCCCGCCATACAGGGTTACCAGATCCCAAAGATTAAAACCACCGCCCCCCAATGCCATTGCCAGATTGGGCGCACTGTCTCCGGGCATGCGGTATGGTGTTCGTACATTGGTCAAAGCCGCTGCGAAACGTTCCGGAGTCAGTGCTTCCAGCACCTGTACCACCGGCAGATTCAGTGATTGTCTTAGGGCCGTATGGGTATCCACCGCTCCTGAGAACGCGCGGGCGAAATTTTCCGGCTGGTACTCTTTCTGATAGCGCGGGGTATCCCGCAGGAGGCTGGCGGAATGAATCAAACCTTCTTCCAATGCCAAGCCATAGATAAAGGGCTTCAGTGTGGAACCCGGCGAGCGGATCGCCTGCACCATATCCACATGGCCGAAACGTTTCAGATTCAGAAAGTCGGCAGATCCAACATAGGCAATCACCTCACCGGAAGCGTTATCCGCCACCAGAATCGCTGCCGAATGACCGTTGGGATAGACCTGAATCTCTTCCTGCAATAGGGTTTGCAGCTCGGCCTGAATATCCGCATCCAGCGTCGTTTGAATCACCGCTTGTTCCGGATGCTGCTGATGCAGCTCCCGCGCCAGCAGCGGAGCTAACAAGGGCATATCCGGCTGCCAGGCAACCACGGACTCAAGCTTTGCACGCTCAAAGGCTTTCTGATCAATCACGCCAAAATCGTAAAGTCGCTGCAGCACTTTATCCCGTGCGGCTCTTGCCCGCTCCGGATAGCGATCCGGTCTCAGACGCGAGGGTGCCTGCGGCAATACTGCCAGCAAAGCACTCTGAGCTAACGAAAGCTCAGAGGCTGACCGATCCAGGTAGAGACGGCTCGCCGCTTCAACCCCCTCAATGACGCCTCCCATGGGAACATAATTGAGATAAATCGTCAGAATCTCTTCTTTCGTCAGATACCACTCCAGCTGTACTGCCCGCAAAATCTGGTGCAACTTGCCGAAGATATTGCGCTGATGAGGATCAAGCCGCCGGGCCACTTGCATGGTGATGGTCGAACCACCGGACACAATGCAGCCGCAGCGCCAGTTCTGCCAGGCCGCCCGGGCAATCGCAAAGGGGTTAAAACCAGGATGCTGATAAAACCAACGGTCTTCGTAGTTGAGTACCGCTTTAAGGTAATCCGGTGATATATCCTCCAACCCGACCTGATAGCGCCAAAGGCCTTCGTGGTCAGGGAAGATTCTCAGGGGTCTTTTATGGCGGTCCACAACCGTTTGCGCAAAGCCAAGGCTCTGAGAGACGTTATTAGCCTCCCCGCCAGACATTGCCCCGCTACCGGGCAAGACCGCCTTAAGGGGATAAACCCGGTCCAATACGACAAGACCGAGTACAACCAAAAAACAAAAGAAAAGCAGCAGGCCTGAAAGGCCTGCTGTTATCGGGTACCGGCTTCTGAATTGATCAAGCTTATTCAAGGTTACTCATGACCTTTAAGCACCTGTATTGCCTTTAATCACCCTGAGAAGCTGCACCGGGTTGCGAAATCATCAGAAGCCCCGGGGAGTTACTGATCGCACGTACTTCCGGATCATACATATCCTCCACCAGAGAATTCGGAATCCGGTAAGTACCCGGTGTTACAGCCCGCGCCAGATAGAAGATACGGGTATCTTCATATTCACCCCAACGGGAATCCTTACCAGCAGCAAGGGCTGTCACAAAACGATCATCACGATATTCCTGATGACGGATATCAGCCCGTTTCATCCACTGGTCCAGCGACTTGTCTTCCACACGGATCTCATTCAGCTTCAGACTATCACCCAAATTCTGGTTTTCCAGCTCAAGACCGGCCGGAAGCAGGTCTACCAGCAACAGATCCGGACGGAAGGTATTGCTGTGAACATAGAGACTAACCAGAACCCGATCACCGGTCTGCAACTGAATCTTGCCATCACGCACAGGCAGAGGATGGCCCGTTGCATCCATAAAGCGTCTGGTGATACTCACACCACCCTCACTGGAAGCCTCAGGGGCCGATTTCGGAGTACTCTGAACAGCAAAGTCTACATACAGTGTCGACTGACCTCGGTTCGTAATCTCCGCCCCTTTCATCAGATCGTTACCCTCAGCGCTCAGGTAAAAACCTTTGTCATAGGTATAACGGGAACTCTTGCTGCCCAAACGCACTTCTGCCTGCCACGGCTTACCACCTGCGGTATTCAGTGCCTGGGATAACTGCAACACAGAGATCTGCTCCTGAGTACTCAGGTAGCGACGCTCTCTCAGCTTACCGCTCACCGAGCGAGTCAGATTCTGAATCCGGCCGTCATCCATATCATGCTCGGCTAACAGACGCGCCTGCTGCGCTTTGTCACGAATCAGGGAGCCGTAGTGACCGATATAACGCCAGTCGCCATTGGATGTCATCAGATCCGGGCCAGTAGTACGGGCGATAAGAATATTCGCCAAACCCCGATCACCCTGAAGTTTTGCGGCTACCGCCAGCTGAACAATACTCAGAGATGGCGTGTCACTACCGACATCCTTGGCCAGTTTCCGTATATCCGCGAGGGTTGCTCGGTTATTCCGGGCCAGTACGTAGTGTGCATAAGCCTTATAGGCAAAACGGTACTGATCCGGCTCCGGTGACCAGCGCTCACGCATATTGCCGCGACCACGGGTATAGTCCTGCAAACGCTTCAGGGTGCGCTCCATCATGGAGGAGTCAACGCTAATGCCAGCATTAACAGCATCGGTCATAAAGTGACCGGCATAAGCGGTCAGCCAGTGCTGTTCATACTCGTCGGTGGCCGACCACATGCCAAAGCCGCCGTTGCTCTTCTGTTTCTTGGCCAGACGATCCAGCCCCGCTTCCAGAGCCGACTGTCGATAGGCCGGAGAATACTGAGCACCACCAATCGCCTCAAGTTCTCTATCCAGGCTGTAAAGCCACGGATAAGTACTACTCACCGTCTGTTCCAGACAGCCATAGGGGTAGTGCAGCAGATTATCCAGATGAGTATGCACATCTAAAGGAACCCTATTATCCACACCCGCCGCTATTTTGAGGGTTTCCGGATTAATCATGGATGGATCTGCAGCAAATTCATGGGGCTCCAGAACCATACTCTTACCCGGTGCCAAAGAACCACGCTTGGTATGTGTAACGACCGGGTACGGCTGACGACTGATCAGCCCCCAGCGACGATCCACCGGATACTCGTCAAAACCGGTGACTTTGGCGTTGAATTCAATTCGCCCACTACGACTACCGGCAGTGAAGGGATAGTTGAGTGTACGCTTCTCTTTATCCGCCAGGGTCAGTGTTTGCGTCAGGGTTCCGGTATCCGCAAAGGTTACAGGGCCTGAGGCCTGCATCTGAACCTGAATCTCCTGAGGCGCACCGCTCAGATTAGTCACATCCAGCGCAACCTGAGACTCATCACCTGCGGCGATAAAGCGCGGCAGCGACAACTGCGTCACCAGAGGCGCTGCAACGATGATCTCCTCTTCCAGGTGACCGAAACGATTGTCATCAAACGCGACTGCCATCAGACGCAGACGCCCGTTGAAATCCGGCAGATCCAGCGGAATGACCGCTTCACCGTTGACTACATCGACCCGACCGGAATAGAGGGAAACGATCTGGACTTCAGAGCGTGCCAGATCACCGCCTCGGGTCAGGCCGCCATCACCACCAAAGGCGATACCCGCGCTCTTGTCATCGTTCAGCTCAATCAGATCCGCATACATATCATGATGCTTCACCTGATAACTGCGCTTGGCAAAGAAGAAGTCAGCAGGCTCCGGAGTCTCAAACCGGGTGATGGAAAGAATCCCCACATCCACTGCTGCCAGTGTCACCCAGGCCTTCTTGACTGGTTGACCTGTGCTGTCAGAGATTTTCAGGCGAGCTTCCACCGTCTGATTCGGCAACCATTTTTCCGGCAGTTCTGTGCTCACCTGCAACGTACGGTTGGTTCGGTCCAGCGGCAGATGGGTCAGACCTATCGCACGGGTTGGCGTAATACGCCCCTCTTTATCACTCGGCTGCAGATGCAGGGCGGTGATGTAGATATCGTGTCGGTTCCAGTCAGAATCCACCGGAATCTCAACAACAGCGCCCTCTTTTGGCGTTGTTACCCGCTTCGACCAGAGCAGGCGATCACTTTCCACCAGAATCAGGGTTTCACCCGCTGAAGGCGGTGTCACGGTCAGCTGCACCTTATCACCCGCGTTATAGGCCGGTTTATCCAGAGTCAGAGCAACCTGATCCGGGAAGGAGGCATTTTGCGGCTGATCACCCCACCACCAGTCAGTCTCAAACGGCACAACCGTAACCAGTCCGGTACTGTTGTCGGTCACTTCCAGACGATACTCCCCCCAATTGACCGGGATCTGCAGGTTGTATTTTTCACCCGCGGCAATGGAAACCGGCAGCGCCAGCTCAGTAATATCCTGATCGGTATGGGTTGCATACCAGCCCCGGCTATCACTGAAGCGCCAGTAGGTTTTACGGGTCTGGTTAATGACCTTAACGGTCAGATCATTTTTAGCCAGAAGTTCACCGTCAATATTGGTATAGATCAGTTCAAACTCCGCCAGACTGTTGCTGGCCACCTTATCATCAAACTGCGGGCGAACCCCTACCAGGTTTTTAGCTGGCAGCAAATGTACCGTATGACGACGAACAACGGGCCGGCCTCCGCTTTCAAACAAACTACCGGTAATCTGAGCCTGCAAAGGGATCTTGGTTTCTTTCCAACGAGGCTGCTCGTTCAGTACGAGCACACCTTCAGCATTCAGCTGCAGATTGTTGCGGGAAAAAGCCTGATTCCAGTCACGATTTTTCGGCTGACCAAAGAAGAAATCCGGGAAGCCAGCAATCGGATGAATCGATGGGGAGATCTTAAACTCGGCATCAAAACGGTTATTGGCCGCAGGAGCACCATACAGGTACTCGCCCAGAACCTTAACGCTCAGAGACTGCGTTGCCATCTGAGCCAGAGGCTGGTTATCCGGGTTCCAGCTGATTTTAAGCCGCTCCGGCATAAAGTCCTCAACCTTAAAGCCGTAACGCCAAACCTGATTGGCAGGGCCTTTTACCTGTACCTGCCAGTTACCGGTTTTAGCATCAGCCGCCAGCGGATAGTCAAAGGTGTAAAAACCGTTACCCGTGCTTTCCCAGCTCAGGTTTTTAACCTTCTGACCGTCCGGACGAACCAACGTCAGCATCAGCTTGGTATCCGGCAGGCGCTGACCATCTTCATCACGTAGCAGAGCATTAATGGTTACGGTATCACCACCGCGATACAGGTCACGAGGGGAATAGATAAAGAGTTCACGCTGCAGGAACTGACGGGAACCGGTCCCCATACGGGACAGATCCAGCGCCGGCTGATTCAGTGGCATCAGGGTTACAGAATGACCTTCCGTTACCATCAGAGCCTTCTGACGATAGGGTTCAGTCTGATAAGGAATGTGAGTTTTTCCCATGCCCGTTGTGGTGTACCAGCGGTTGTTCTCACCCTTATAGGTCAGCAATTCAACTTTGGCACCCACTACAGGCTTGGCATCGGACAGGCGATGCACATAGACATCCATCGCATCCTGATAGCGACGAACATGCACGCCCAGATCGGTCACACTAAACCAGTTTACAGACAAGGTATTTTCAAAACGGGTCGGATCCCGCATCACTGCCAGATAAACACCGGGCTCTTTTAAAGCCGGAATATTCTGCACCGGCAAATTCACGGTTTTCAGCTTATTGGCCTCGGCATTCAGCTCAAAGCGGGCTTCATAGGCCAACTCCAGCAGCTCTTCGATATCATTCAGTCGATAATAACCTTCGCTGGTACTGCTTCGTTTCCAGCGCAGCAGAGTACGCAGAGCTTCCTCATCGTCTTTCACCCGGAAGAAACTGACATTTGCCTCTGGGACATTCTGGCTTTGTACCGGTAGACCACCGGAGCCATTCAGGGGGAGATAATGCCCGTCACTCAGAAAACGAACAATCTCTGGAGCAGGACTCAGGGTTACGGTTTCAGAGCTCGATGTCTTGAGGGTTTCACCGTTGGCAGCCTGCAGGCCTTCTGAAACCTGAATCTCATACTGACGCTCCGGCTCCGGATTCAGCAGATAAAGGAAAAGTCCGTCGTCCGAAAGCACCCAGTTAGAGTTACGGCTGGCAACCTGAACATAGGACTGAAACGGCTTACTGCCATCCAGCGGCACCGAGAAACGTATACCAACGGTATTACCATCGTCATAACTCACTTCACCAATATGAGTCACCGCCAAGGGTAACCCAGCATAGATATCTTTTGCCTTATCAGCAGCAGAAGCAGGCAGAGAGAGTAGTGCCAATGGCAGAAACAGCATCAGTAGCAGGATATGCAGTCTCTGAATCAGAAAGCCGGTCAGATATCGTCCACCGGATACGGAGAAATGAGTCATACGGATATTCCCTGTGGAAAAGCCACTTACAGAACAGCTTAGATCCCCGCGCATGGAAATCAGGTCTGCAATAACATTAGATCGAACAGCAGCGAGTAAAAACTCTACTGAAAATTTTGCCGAGTATAACCGATTCCACTCATCAGGCCAGGGCCTGAGAACCGGTGAAAGGAAGCGATTAAAGAGATCAAGAACGATTTTTATCGGCTGGTTCACTTTTTTGAGGGGCGACGCCCCGCGTTTTCACTGATTCAGCCCGCTATTCGCACCTGAAATTACAATTCATTACAGTTTCGGCACATTTTATCGGTACTATTGTCCGTCTTCTCTTCTACGACTTTCGTCAACCTTTATCCTAGACGGCATGCCTTTATGCAGACGCTAAGATTTAATCAATTGTCGATTACAAGTCGCGTATTGATCTCACCGATCACTGTTTTATTGTTGCTGATTACCGTGAGCGCCATAGCTCTGTTTTCACTGCAACGAATCGACCGGGATGTGGCGGCGGCCACTACTCAGATTGCCCCTATGACGCAACAGGCTCAGGCGATCAGCGAATACCTGTCCCGACAGCGAATTCTGGTGCTTAACTATCAGCAAAACCCTCAACCGCTGATGCTGGATGAGTTCGCGACCCGTGAAAAAGCCTTCAGTGCAAATCTGGAACAGCTGCGCCCCTATATGGTCGCCTCTGATCAACAGGCATTACTGAATCAGATACAGCAACTGAATCAGGACTATTCCGATCTTTTCCGGGATAAGTTGGTGGGCTACATGAGCCTACAGCAAAGCCTGCGGGAGAACCTGGAATCCGCCTCACGGGGCACGGACCGGGCGATCAAAAAGCTGGTTGCTCTGGCTTCTTCCGGCAATCAGGCGGAGCTGGTGGTTCTGGTCAGCGAGCTACAGGCTAATTTCCAGCAGGCGCGCATCTACCTGCACCAATACCTGACCCACAGAGATGAAAATCTTCTGGCAGAGACTGAGTATTATCTGGAGGAAGCCCGCGCTTTTCAGCAACAGCTGGATAGCCCGAGCCTGAGCGATAAGATGCGCTACCGTGTCGGACAGCTGGGTAAATCGCTGGACGGCGTTACGCTGATCATCAATGAAGGCCGACAACTGACCCACGAGCGTCAGCAGGTTCAGGTGGACCTGGATAACGCCAGCGATGCGATCTCGGTCGTGGCCACCAGCCTGAATAAGAATATTCTTGCCTTGCTGGATGATACCAGCGAGACCGTCCAGAGCCTGACGCAACAAACCCGATCCGGACTGATCGGTGCCAGTGCCGCCGCAGCTATTGTCGGCCTGCTGCTGGCCATTCTGATCAGTCGGAACGTGCGCCGAATTCTGCTGCAGCTGAACCGCCGTCTGACCGATATCGCTTCCGGTGATGGTGATCTGACGGCACGTCTGCCGGAACAGGGCGGACAGGAACTCAGCCTGATCGCCCGCAGTTTTAACCAGTTTATGATCAAGCTGCAGACGCTGATTCAGCAACTGGTGCGCAGTACCGACAGTCTGGCTTCTGCCAGCAGCCAGCTGGCTACCAACAGCCAGCAAAGTGTGATCAACGCCCAGCAGCAGCAAAGTAGTGTGCATTCGATCAACCAGGCGATCAGCGAACTGGTGGACCAGATCGCTACCATCGACCATAACGCCCAGCAAGCTAACAACGCCAGTCGAAATACTGAGGCCTCTGCACGGGCGGGGCAGGATGATATCGAGCAGACTCACAGGGCACTGGAGAACCTATCCTCTCAGCTCACTCTCTGCTCGCAACAGGTACTGGGGCTGAGTGAACGCACCGATAGTATCTCCGAGATCACCGATGATATTCAGGGTATTGCCGACCAGACCAGCCTGCTGGCTCTGAATGCAGCCATCGAAGCGGCCCGCGCCGGTGAGCATGGCCGGGGGTTTGCGGTGGTCGCTGATGAGGTACGCCACCTTGCCAGCCGCACCCATCAGATGACCGAACAGATTGTGGCTATTGTGCGTACCATCGGCGATGAGGTGCAGCAAACCTGTTCCGATATGGAACAGTTACAGCAACAATCCGATCAGACACTGCAGCTGGCCACCAAAACCCGCAAGGCATTAAAGAACATCAGTCATGGTGCCTTGGAAACCCGCGAACAGATCGCATCCATCGCGGATTCGTCAGAGCAGCAAACCGGTCAGGTTCGGGCACTGCAACAGCAAAGCGAAGCCCTGCAGCAAACCCTGAATGAGGCGACTCAGGCCAGTGAAGAGCGTGCGGAAGCCAGCCGCATTCTGGATACCCTAAGTCAGGATCTGCAACGTATGGCGCGCCAGTTCCGTACGGGCTGAATCTGGCGATAACCGGAGCCGGTGCCCGCGCCATAGACACGGTCAGCAGGCTCCGGTTGTCGCTCTGAAGCAGTACGTTTCCGGCAGCTGATGAATCATTTCTGCACCCCGTATTTTGAACCGGCAATCTGACCTCAGATCTGCCGGTGGAGCTTGTGTATGTCACACACAGACACTGCAATTCAGCGCCATCAGCCCGCTTTCTGGAAGGCGAGTCTGGCGCTTTTTTCCGGCGCGTTTGTCACCTTTGCTAACCTGTACAGCACGCAGGCGCTGCTGCCTTTGCTCGCCCGGGAGTTTGAGATCTCTCCGGCTGTAGCCAGCCTCAGCCTCTCGGTTGCCACTGCGTCTCTTGCGGTGGCCCTGCTGTTTACTCCAGGAGTATCTGACCGGATCGGCCGTAAAAGCGTCATGGTCACCGCGCTGCTTGCGGCCTCGATACTGGGCTTTGCGGTAACCTTTGTGCAGCATTACAGCCTGCTGCTGATGATTCGTGGCCTGCAGGGTTTTGCGCTGGCAGGGCTGGCTTCTATCGCGATGACCTATGTGAATGAGGAGTTCAGTCAGGAGTGTCGCGGCCTTGCGATGGGACTTTATGTCAGCGGTACCACGGTGGGCGGGATGTCCGGCCGGATTATCACAGGTACCCTGACCGAGCTGTACGACTGGCATCTGGCGCTGCAGGTTCTGGCGGGTATCAGTCTCGCCTGCAGCCTGATTTTTGCCTTTGCCCTACCCGCATCAAAACACTTTTCGCCCCAGAGTCTGTCGCTGAAAGCGATGGCAAAGGGCTTTGCTCATCACTTAGGACACTGGCCGCAACTGGGACGTTTTCTGCACGGTTTCCTGCTGATGGGTGGTCTGGTGACCCTCTATAACTACGTCAGCTTCCGACTGCAGGATGAGCCCTATCAGCTGAGCGAAGCGGCCATCGGCTGGTTGTTTATCATCTATCTGCTGGGAACTTTCAGCTCCACC
Organism: Oceanospirillum sp.; assembly: GCF_982874595.1. Taxonomy (NCBI): domain Bacteria; kingdom Pseudomonadati; phylum Pseudomonadota; class Gammaproteobacteria; order Oceanospirillales; family Oceanospirillaceae; genus Oceanospirillum; species Oceanospirillum sp. The sequence goes on from NZ_CEYNZH010000016.1 coordinate 47,727, forward strand.
TGGATGGGCGCAAAAGCCGATCGGTTCGGCCCGCGTCCGGTACTGCTGATCTGTATGCTGCTGATGCTGACAGGACTCCTGCTCACGGTACTGGATGGCCTCTGGATCATTATTGCCGCGATGGGCGTCTTCACCTTCGGTTTCTTTGGTGCGCACTCCATTGTCAGCAGTTGGGTGGGTCAGGCCAGCAATCAATACAAGGCTCAGGCCTCAGCGCTCTACCTGCTGTTTTACTATGCCGGTTCCAGCCTGATCGGTTCGGTGGGCGGCTACTTCTGGAGTCACTGGCAGTGGCTGGGTATTACCGGGCTGGTACTGGCACTGGTGTGCACCAGTGGTCTGATCGCTCTGGCCTCAAAAGATTAGAACCGCTCAAATCATACAGCCGCCACAACGAAAAAAGCCGCTGAGGAATAACCTCAGCGGCTTTTTTGACGACTTATTGATGCGGCCTGTTACAGCCAGTCAACAAACATCAGACCTTAAACTGACGTACCAGATTGTGCAGCGTATCGGCCTGACTGGCGAGTTCATCACTGGCCACATTGACCTGATCGGTGGACTCAGAGGTGGTCTGGGACAGATCCACAATGTTGACCACGTTACGGTTGATCTCTTCAGCCACCAGAGATTGCTCCTCAGCGGCACTTGCGATCATATCGTTCATATCCCGGATCGATTCTACTGCAGCCAGAATGGTATCCAGTGAACTACCGGCTTCGGTGGCTGTTGCCTCCGTTGCTTCAGTGTATTTCAGGCTCTCGTCGATCACGGTCACCGCTTTCATCGCTGCGCTTTGCAGCTGTTCGATCATGCCCTGAATCTCATCGGTACTCTCCTGAGTCCGCTGAGCCAGCGTCCGGACTTCATCCGCTACCACGGCAAAGCCTCGGCCATGTTCACCGGCACGGGCCGCCTCAATCGCAGCGTTCAGCGCCAACAGGTTGGTCTGTTCGGCCACATTGCGGATCACATCCAGAACACTACCAATATTGTCACTGTCGGAACGCAGGGTCTTAATCACATCAGCAGAGTTTTTCACCTGACCGTTCAGATCATGAATGGCACGGATCGCATCTTCTACCTGCGACTTACCCTGACGCGCCTGCTCATCGGCACGGTTTGCAGCCGCGGCTGCTTCACCGGCGTTCTGCGCCACTTCATGAACCGTTGTAGACATCTCATGGATGGCGGTCGCTACCTGGTCGGTCTCTTTCGCCTGCTGGGCGATGGTGGTACTGCTCTCACGGGTGATTGAGGACAGCTCTTCAGCCGCAGCGGACACCGCTTCAGAGGATTTATTCGCCTGAATAATCACCTGATGAATTCGCTCCACAAAGGCGTTGAAGTGGAAGGTCAGCTGAGTGATCTCGTCATTACCCCGAACTCGCAGACGGGAAGTCAGATCACCTTCACCCTGACTGATATCCTGCATTGCCTGCACCGTTGCTTTCAATGGACGGGTAATACTGCGAGCGATCAGCCAGGCGATAGCCGCCATAATGCCGATGATGACAACCGCTGCAGAGAGTACTGAGATCATCTGACGGTTAAACTGGGCATCAATATCATCGATATAAGCCCCTGTGCCTACGGCCCAGCCCCAAGGCTTATAAGCCAGCACAAAGGAGAGCTTTGGCACAGGCTTATCGGATCCGGCACGGTTCCAGTAGTACTCGGAGATAAAATCTCCCGAACTGGCAAGAGCCCCGTCCATACCCTCGAAAAAGTACTTACCATGAACATCTTTAATGGTTTTCAAATCTTTGCCGATCAGTTTGTCGCTGACGTGCATCAGAACAATACCTTTCAGATCCTGAACCCAGAAATAGTCGTTCTGACCAAAGCGCATCGGCTTTACCAGTTTCAGGGCTGTTGCCTGAGCTTCCTCTAAGGTAAGGGTTCCTGCCTGAACCTGTTTGTTCAGGCCATCAAACAAGCTGATGACGGATTCGTTAAGATGGCGAAGCTCTCCGGTCTTCTGATCGGTATAGCCATCGCGGGAGTATTGAAGGGATACAACCAGCAGTACACTGATCGAGGCAAAGACCAGTAAAAGTAAGAGCCAGATGCGCAATTGGATAGGCAGACGGCGAAACGTCGTTTCCATAGGTTTTTCCTTAGTTCTTGCTATGAGCGTCGTGCGATTTTTTTTAGTGAGTCTGTTTTTTAGGGGGAAATTATTTTTCAGACACCAACCTAACGTACGCTCTATTTATTGTTATGGCTTCTAAGATGCCATTTACACAACGCATTACAAGTCATTAGTGTAGCCTTCTGTTTAATAGTGTAACTTCGATGCTTTAAAAAAAAGTGGCAACCCGATAAAACTACGGATGCCACTGTTTTGAGTCACTTTTTTTACAATTGACCAGCCTCAGATCCGGAACTGACGTACCAGTCCGTGTAAGCCGTCGGCCTGCTGCGCCAATTCTTCACTGGCGTGATTGATCTGCTCGGTGGATTCTGACGTCGTTTGGGACAGGTTCACGATATTCACAACGTTGCGGTTGATCTCTTCCGCCACCAGCGATTGCTCTTCTGCGGCACTGGCGATCATATCGTTCTGATCGCGAATCGATTCGACCGCTGCCAGAATCCGATCCAGAGACTCTCCGGCCTCAGCCGCGGTAGCTTCTGTTGCTTCAGTAAACGTCAGACTTTCATCCATCACAGAAACCGCTTTCAGGGCGGCACCTTGCAGCTGCTCGATCATCCCCTGAATCTCATCAGTACTTTCCTGAGTCCGTTGCGCCAGCGTGCGTACCTCATCCGCAACCACTGCGAAACCACGGCCATGTTCACCGGCACGGGCGGCTTCAATGGCAGCATTCAGCGCCAGCAGATTGGTTTGCTCCGCGACGTTACGAATCACATCCAGTACCGAACCGATATTCTCACTGTCAGAGCGCAAGGTCTGAATCACCTCAGCAGAGCTCTTCACCTGACCGGTCAGGTCATGAATCGCACGAATTGCCGTTTCAACCTGCTGCTTGCCCTGAATCGCTTCCTGGTCTGCTTTATTCGCTGCTGCCGCTGCCTGACCGGCATTCTGCGCAACCTCATGAACGGTGGTGGACATTTCGTGGATGGCGGTGGCGACCTGATCGGTCTCTTTCGCTTGCTGCGCAATCGTGGCACTGCTTTCGTTGGTAATCGAAGAAAGCTCTTCGGCTGCCGCAGAAACCGCTTCCGATGACTTGCTGGCCTGAATAATGACCAGATGGATACGCTCAACAAAACCGTTGAAGTATTGAGTGAGCAGGGTAATTTCATCATTTCCCTGCACCTTCAGGCGGGAGGTCAGGTCACCCTCACCCTGACTGATATCCTGCATCGCCGCGACAGTGGATTTCAACGGGCGCGTGATACTGCGGGCGATAAACAGGGCGATCAGTGCAATCATACCAATGATCCCAGCAGATACCGCAATCACTGAATACGCCTGTTTCCAGAAGGCATTCTCAATATCATCAATATAAACGCCGGTGGCAACCGACCAGTTCCAGGGCTTATAGGCCAGAACATAGGTGATTTTAGGAATGGGTTTATTGCTGCCCGGACGGTTCCAGTAATACTCGGCAAAGCTTTCTCCATGGCTGGCCAGCTCACGGGGCCAGTGCGACATAAAATACTTGCCGTTTACATCCTTAATATCTTCCGCTTTTACACCCGCCAGAGTCGCCTTGATAGGATGCATCAGATAGGTGCCTTTAATATCCATCACCCAGAAGTAATCGTTGTCACCAAAACGGGTTGCGTGCACCTGATCCAGGGCGAGAGCCTGGGCATCCTGCAGACTCATTTCACCCGCTTTGACTTTCGCATTCAGCGCATCAAACATAGTGGTAACAGACTGAGTCAGGTGACGCAGTTCCGTTTTCTTCAGCTCATCAAAACTGGCGCGTTCCTGCTTAAGCGTTACGGCAATTAGGAGCGCCATGCTGGTAAAGGCCAGCAATAACATAAACCAGATACGATGATGGATCTGAAAACGACGAAAAATGGGTTCCATAGCTAACCTCAACCTTAATCTCTGCTATGGCCTGTTTGTCCTTAACCTGGCCAGATATCTATCGGGGCAAATCTGATAAAAATTAATCAATTTTGAATGCGGCATTAAATAGACAAGATTGACACACATCAATTAACAAAGAGTAATATTGCATTGCAGAATGTAAGCAAGGCAATAACCCTCTGTTTTAAAAGGGTTAATAAGCTCTGGAATTAAACTGGAAAAATAAAAAAAGCAGCGCCTTCTTCAACAAAAGCGCTGCTTCAACTTGCAAATGAGTTTTAATATCGGGTCAGATCCGGAACTGACGCACCAGTCCATGTAAGCCGTCGGCCTGCTGTGCCAATTCTTCACTGGCGTGATTGATCTGCTCGGTGGATTCTGACGTCGTTTGGGACAGGTTCACGATATTCACAACGTTGCGGTTGATCTCTTCCGCCACCAGCGATTGCTCTTCCGCGGCACTGGCGATCATATCGTTCTGGTCGCGAATCGATTCGACAGCCGCGAAAATCCGATCCAGAGATTCACCCGCTTCAGCAGCGGTGGCTTCTGTCGCTTCGGTAAACTTAAGGCTCTCATCCATTACGGACACGGCCTTAAGGGCAGCGTTTTGCAGCTGCTCGATGATGACCTGGATCTCATCGGTACTTTCCTGCGTGCGTTGCGCCAGCGTACGAACCTCATCAGCAACCACTGCGAAACCACGGCCATGCTCTCCGGCACGGGCGGCTTCAATGGCAGCATTCAGCGCCAGCAGATTGGTTTGCTCCGCGACGTTACGGATCACATCCAGTACCGAACCGATATTCTCACTGTCAGAGCGCAGTGTCTGAATTACCTCAGCGGAGCTCTTCACCTGGCCGGTCAGGTCGTGAATCGCCTTGATCGTGATATCAACTTGCTGTTTGCCCTGAATCGCTTCCTGATCGGCATTACTTGCAGCACTCGCTGCGCGCCCTGCATTCTGCGCAACCTCATGAACAGTGGTAGACATTTCGTGGATGGCGGTGGCCACCTGATCCGTCTCTTTCGTTTGCTGGGAAATCGTGGCGCTACTCTCGTTGGTAATAGAAGACAGTTCTTCAGCTGCAGCCGATACAGCCTCTGAAGCTCGGCTGGCCTGAATGATCACATTGTGAATACGTTCTACAAAACCGTTGAAGTACTGGGTCAATTGAGCGATTTCATCGTTACCTTGCACTTTAAGCCGGGCAGTAAGATCACCGTCACCCTGACTGATATCCGCCATCGCAGTCACTGTCAATTTCAATGGTTGAGTAATACTGCGAGCAATGGCAAATGCAATAAGTCCAATCAAGAAAACAATCAGCAAGGAAAACAAGATGATGGAGTACGCTTGCTGCCAAAAGGCTTCTTCAATGTCATCCACATAAACGCCAGTAACAATAGCCCACTTCCAGGGTTTGTATGCAAGGATATGAGAAATCTTTGGCGATGGTTTACTCGAATTTGCTCGCTGCCAGTGGTACTCCGAAATACTTTCTCCCTTTTCAATAAGGTCGCGAGGAACCGTTCTGAGAAAGTACTTACCATTAATATCTACGGTGTTTGAAACCCCTTTTCCAATTTCAGATGGATCCGGGTGCATCAGGGTGATTCCCTCATAATCCATCAGCCAAAAATAGTCGCTCTCTCCAAACCTCATCTGGTTAACCAGATCCATCGCCTCTCTCTGGGCCTGCTCTAACGTGATATCGCCAGCCTTAACCCTATGATCATACGCATCCAATACTGAGGCTACAGATTGCGTAAGGTGGCGCAGTTCAGTAATTTTAAGCTCATCATAACTGGCTCTTTCTTGTTTAAGAGTGATAAACAACAGCAATGCCATACTGATAAAAGTCAGCGTCAGCATAAACCAGATGCGGTGCCGGATATGAAAACGGCGCAATAAGGATTCCATATTTGTCCTTTCAGAGAATAAGTTGGAGTGGAAAAAAGAGGTTCAGAAGTTGTTATGCTCATAGGAGCCAACCGAAACAACAAATCTACCTATTGATAGATAAAGGGCAATATTAAATATGTTTATTTGAGATACATCAATTTTGCTACAGTGTTGTTACGTTGCTAATTGTAAGTCATAAGCCCAATGCATCATTTTGCAGGCATTATCCGGCAGATATCAGAGAAAACAGAGCCCCCCCCAATGGAGTAGCTCTCAGCTCTAGAGTGATTACTTCAGGCGCATTAGATAGATTTAACTAACCCACATCAATCGAGAAACTGTATTGTTGCATTGCGGAATGTAAACAGAGATTCAAGACTTTGTTTTATTTATCTTTTTTGAAGGGAAAAAAAGCGCAGTACAACCTGACAGGCCATACTGCGCTTCTGGAACAGTATAAAGATAAGCTAAATTCAGATCCGGAACTGACGTACCAGCCCGTGCAAACCGTCCGCCTGCTCTGCCAGTTCTTCACTGGCGTGATTGATCTGCTCCGTAGACTCCGACGTCGTATGGGAGAGATTCACGATATTCACGACATTGCGGTTGATCTCCTCTGCCACCAACGATTGCTCTTCAGCAGCACTGGCGATCATATCGTTCTGGTCGCGAATCGATTCGACAGCCGCCAGAATCCGATCCAGAGATTCACCGGCTTCAGCAGCGGTGGCTTCTGTCGCTTCGGTGAACTTAAGACTCTCATCCATTACGGACACGGCCTTAAGGGCAGCGCTTTGCAGCTGCTCAATAATGCTCTGGATCTCATCAGTGCTTTCCTGAGTCCGTTGCGCCAGCGTGCGTACCTCATCAGCAACCACCGCAAAACCACGGCCATGCTCACCGGCACGGGCGGCCTCAATAGCGGCATTCAGCGCCAAAAGATTGGTTTGCTCGGCGACGTTACGGATCACATCCAGTACCGAACCGATATTCTCACTGTCAGAGCGTAGCGTCTGAATCACCTCAGCGGAGCTCTTCACCTGACCGGTCAGATCATGAATCGCACGAATTGCCGTTTCAACCTGCTGCTTGCCCTGAATCGCTTCCTGGTCTGCTTTATTCGCTGCTGCCGCTGCCTGACCGGCATTCTGCGCAACCTCATGAACGGTGGTGGACATTTCGTGGATGGCGGTGGCGACCTGATCGGTCTCTTTCGCTTGCTGCGCAATCGTGGCACTGCTTTCGTTGGTAATCGAAGAAAGCTCTTCGGCTGCCGCAGAAACCGCTTCCGATGACTTGCTGGCCTGAATAATGACCAGATGGATACGCTCAACAAAACCGTTGAAGTATTGAGTGAGCAGGGTAATTTCATCATTTCCCTGCACCTTCAGGCGGGAGGTCAGGTCACCTTCCCCCCGACTGATATCCGCCATCGCAGTCACTGTCATTTTCAGGGGATGAGTAATGCTTCGGGCGATGGCCCAGGCGATCAGAATCATCACAGCTATAATCAACACTGACAGAGTGATAATCGAATAAGCCTGCTTCCAGAAGACCTCATCCAGATCATCAACATACAAGCCGGTAGTAATCGCCCAACCCCAGGGTCGGTAGGTACTCATCAGAGAGATTTTTGGGAAAGAGCCGTCAACCCCCGGACGTTGCCACATATAATTCACAAAAGCCTGGCCATTACCCAAACTGTTCTTCAGCATTTCAGACACAAACAGCTTGCCGTTCACGTCCTTAAGATGAGTGCCATCAGTATTCTCCAGTGAAGGCATCGTCGGATGAATCAGAATACGCCCATCCAGATCGGTAACCCAAAAATAGTCATTGTGGCCAAAGCGAGCATCCATAATCAGCTCGCGCCCCCGCTGCTGCGCCTCTTCCAGAGTCATCTGCCCTGCCGATACCCGCTTATTCAGGCCATCCAGAGAATACTGAACCGACTCAACAAGATGCCTGAGCTCAGACTTTTTCAAATCTGTAAAGCTGGCTCGCTCCTGATTCAGAGTCATCACAAGCAGTAAAGCCATACAGGAGAAGGTTAAAATCAGCATCGACCAGATACGATGCTGGATACGAAAACGGCGCAACAGAGCTTCCATGTGTTTCCTCACGGTATTTGTTTGTTTATTTCTGGCCTGATGCGTTGTTTTTGTTTGAAAGGGCCTAAAACCACTAAAAAAAATAGGTTTTTATATTAAAAACAGCGTATTAGATAGGTTTAATAAATATTCATCAACTACCCAGCTGCTTTGCTGCATTGAAAAATGCAAAACCAAAACTGCAATACATTGATTTAAAAGAACTTATATAACAACCCATTATTTCAGACAAAATCTGACAATTTGATGAACAGCCAATCTTAAACTCAGAAAATCCACCCTACATCATGAGAAACGGAGCTTTATCAGGTATCTCCACCGACGGTTCGCTTTGGAGTATTAGCCAGGATGATAACGATTCGCCTATCTGATCATTTTGTTTGATTGAAAGCCTGCGGCTTTATCGCCAAAATCATCTCAGCTACAAATCCTATTGCTCTGACTACAAAAACAGCTCCCGCGAGGCCTAATTATGCAAGCTATGGTGATCCGTCAGTACGGTGATTCAACCGCGTTCGAACAAGCAGAGATACCCGCTCCGGTTATCAAGCCGGGTCATGTGATCATTAAGGTCGCAGCAACCAGTGTGAATCCGCTGGATACCAAGATCCGTGCCGGTGCTGTTCCTGCCAATCCTGATTTCCCCGCCGTTCTGCACGGCGATGTCGCCGGAATCGTGACCGAGGTAGGTGAAGGTGTTGACCGTTTTGAAGTGGGCGATGAAGTCTTTGGCTTTGCCGGAGGCATCAAACGTTATCAGGGTGCACTGGCGGATTACATGCTGGCAGATGCCCGCCTGATCGCGAAAAAACCAGAGAATATCGCCTTTGCTGAAGCGGCCGCCCTGCCGGTGGTTTTCATTACAGCCTGGAAGGCATTGGTGGAACGTGCTCAGGTACAACCTAAAGACAAAGTTCTGATTCACGCCGGAACCGGCGGTGTGGGTCATGTGGCGATTCAGGTGGCGAAATGGGCTGGTGCCAAGGTATACGCGACCGTTTCTACGCCGGAAAAAGCCGAGATCGCACGGAGTCTGGGTGCCGATGAGGTGATCTTCTACCGTGATGAATCTGTGGAAGACTATGTGGCGCGCTGCACTGAGGGCAAGGGTTTTGATGTGGTATTTGATACCGTCGGTACCGACAATATGGATCGCTCTTTCCAGGCCGCCCGCGTCAGCGGAACCGTGGTGACGATCGCGGCAAGATCCACCCACGACCTATCTCCACTGCACGGCAAAAACCTGACGCTGCATGTTGTCTTTATTGCGACACCTCTGGTGCATGGTGTGGATTTTGAAGCACAGGCAGAAGTGGTTGATGCCATGAGCGGTATGGTAGCCGATGGCTATATTAAACCGCTGCTGGATGAAGACATGTACAGTTTTGAGGAGGTTGCCAAAGCCCACGATAAGGTTGAAGCGGGAACCGCCATCGGTAAAGTGGTGTTACTGCGCTAATGACGACCTTACTGCTGATTAAAATTGCGGTGTCCATCGCTACGGTGATCGGCCTTTCGCTGATCGCAGAACATGTAAACCCGCGGATTGCGGGTTTACTGTCCGGCTACCCGCTGGGTACCGCTATTGCACTCTTCTTTATCGGTTATGAGATCAGCCCTGAGTTTGCGGCTGAAGGTGCCGTTTACACGCTGGCGGGATTCGCCAGCACCCTGATGCTGACCACGGGCTATCTGTTTGGCCTGAACCGCCTGACAAGCGCTCAGGAACTCAATCACCCCACCAAACAACAGCCACAGGAGACAGGGGGTTGGCTGGCGATTATTGTTGCCAGTCTCTCCGGCGTGGCGCTGTTCCTGATTTCAGGTCTGGCAATCGATCAGCTGGAACTGAACCTGATCACAGCCGCCTGTCTGCCTACGCTGGCTATTCTGGGCTGCCTCTGGTTCTACCGGCATATCCCGGAAACTCAGGTGACCAAACGGGTGGCGATGTCGGTTTCAGTCCTCCTGTTCCGGGCGGTCACAGCAGCCCTGATTGTGGTGCTGATCACAGGAGCGGCACATCTGGTGCCGTCCTCAACAGCCGGTATTCTGGCTGCCTTCCCGATCTCCATGTTCCCGTTTCTGGTGCTGATGCATCGTACCTACGGGCCGGGTAAAGCACTGACAGTGATCAAACACTACCCGACAGGCTTAGGCTCCCTGATGGTTTATGCCACCGGCGTTGCCTGGTTTTACCCGACACTGGGGCTATTGTGGGGCACCCTGCTCTCTCTGGCGCTGGCGACGGTCTATCTGGCTATCGCTCCTCCCTATATGGATCGTCTGAGAAACCTGCTGGTCAGCAGGGCTCCGGCCTGAATAAATCCGAAAATCAAAACAATAATTAAGGACCGCTATGTACACGCAAACCATTAAACCTGCATTCTGCGATACCGATGCCCTGGGCCATATCAATAACACCAAATTACCCATCTGGTTTGAGCAGGCGCGAAATGACCTGTTTCATATTTTCACACCGGATCTGGACCCGCAAAAATGGCAGCTGATTCTGGCCAAGATCGAAGTGGAATATACCGGTGAGCTGTTTTATGGCCGGGACGTCACCATCAAAACCTACGTCGGTCATATCGGTAATTCTTCGTTCCAGATCTGTCAGGAAGCCTGGCAGGATGGGAAAATGGGCGCTAAGGGCACGGCAACCATGGTCCATTACAGCTTTGCGGAAAAGAAAAGCCAGCCTCTGACAGATCATCATCGTCAGGAACTGGAACAGCTGAAACAGGATTAATCGGCGACCTAATCCTCGCCACAATCATCACCGTAGCCACCATCACAGTCACAATCAGGAATTCAGAGATGACCCCGGGAATCCGTCAAGCTAAAAAAGCCGGTATTCAGTTCGAGATCAAAGAGTACGCCCACGATGCAGGGGCTGAGTCGTACGGTGGCGAGGCAGCCACCGCACTTGGCTTATCTGAGGATCTCGTATTCAAAACCCTGATGGCGAAAAGCAATGACGGCAAACTGGTGATCGCAGTGGTGCCCGTGTCCGGCATTCTGGACCTGAAAGCGCTGGCCAAGGCCTTTGGCTGTAAGAAAATGGAGATGGCAGATCCTGCTCTGGCAGAGAAAACATCCGGCTATGTGGTCGGCGGCATCAGCCCGCTCGGGCAGAAAAAACGCCTGCCCACCTTTATCGATGCCAGCGCCCAGTCACTGGAGATCATGCATGTCAGTGCCGGTAAACGCGGCCTTGAGATCGCACTCAGTCCGGATGATCTTTTGTCTCTGACAAACGGAAAGTGGGCTGACATCGGTAAAGCGGATTAAGCCTATACCCAACAGCTGACAGCACAAACAAAAAATCCCCGCCGGGTACGCATTTTAGTACGTACCCAGCGGGGATTTTTTATGTCTGACAGAACCATCAGAAGGCGTACATCACCCGCAGGCGAGGCAAAAACCAAGGCTCTTCATCATGGGTTACCGGATGCTGAGGACCATAAAGTACCTGAACATCACCGGAGACAACCCAGTTCTGAGATGGTGAGAATTCATACCCCATCGCACCTTCGATATACAGACGAGTACTGTTATCTATATCCAACAGCGCACCAACCTGCATAAAAGAACCGTAGTAATAGCGCTGGTTATAGATTTTGTAATCCATTCCCAAAAGATAACGGTCACCTTTTTGGGCAAGATCAACAAACAGAGCATCCTCACGGCCCAGGGCTTTCTGGAAAGTCAGGCTGGCCATACCACCATCCTGTACCGGATCAAACCAGCGAATCAGATCTGTCCCTATGGCATAATCCGTTGCGGCGGCGGTGGCTGTACCGGATGTAATAAACGCAGCGACCAGCGTACAGGCTCGCAACAAGTTCTTCATTATTCGCTTTCCTATATTTTCTGGGTCAAAATAAATCGTTCTGAGTAAAACAACTGATTCTGAGTCAAATTAGTTCTTTTTAGTTCAAAATTGCCGTCCATTATACTGGAAAGCGACCTCTAAACGCAGTGGATAAACAGATAGATGTACCAAAAAACAGATATAGCCCCAACCCCAGAGTTAATTGAGAAGATTGAACTCCAGATTGGTCGCGCTCCCCGAGGCATTCAGGCGGTAAGCGCCACGGATAGCCACGGCACTCCATTAGTCGTGCGAATGCATTCCATTGTGGATAAAAAACCTTTCCCAACGCTGTACTGGATGACCTCAGAGCTGCTGAAAAAAGAGATCAGCCATATTGAAGCCCGTGGTGAAATTAAAGCACTGGAAGAGCGCCTGATTGAGGACCCGGAATTTCTGGCCCAGTATCACGCCAGCCATCAGGATTATGTTGATCAGCGCTGGCACTATATGACCGAAGAAGAACGAGTCTTCGCAGAGCAAGCTGGCTTTCTGAAACTGCTAAAAGAGAAGGGGATCGGAGGTATCGCCAACTGGGATACGGTACGCTGCCTGCATACTCAGTACGCCCATCACCTGTGCGGCCGCAATGTTGTCGGTCAGTGGATGGATGAAACTTTTGGTATCGCAGATCTGATTCCATAAAACATATCAGCAGACGCCCCAAAAAAACAAAAGGCGGCTAAGGCTGCCTTTTGTTTTTGCGAAAGCGTTCCGGCAAGCTGACGCTACCGGACACCAACCAGACCTTCTCGAGCCTTGATATATCCATCAATAAAGGCCTGATCCGTTTCACTGATTTTCTCGATTTTGACATCCAATCCGTATGAAGTGCCAGTTGAAAGTAAAATTGAACTCCGAACCAGCCCCAAGATGACCAGTACTTTCTTAACACCATTGTGAAGCGCTGAAACTTCAACTTTTACCTTCTCACCCGCCTTGAGATTGTACTCACTCTCAAGATGCAGATGCTTAGCAGAAAGGCTGAGCGTACGCGCCAGATATTGTTTATTTCCTGACCGTGTCAGCCGTACTTTCCAGTGCACACTGACAGGTTTCTTCGGTTGTTTCTTCTGCATTACGGCTACCAGTAACCAAAAAACTCAGAGCTATTATCCTCAAGGTGGTTGAAAACTCAAAACAGAAATCATGCAAACAGGCTTATTCGAAAAAATTCTAAGAATTTCCGGCCCAAAAGATGCTTTCCCTATGTAAAAATATTAAATTTGCCCGCCTGAAATTAAAACGATAATGAGGTTCTACTATGTATTTTGACGCTGCAGTATTCGCTGGTCTGGCTGTTGTTGGTGGCTGTCTGGCAATCACCTATTTCGGTATTCGCTTTATTCGTAGCAATATTCTGAAAGACGCTGAGTAAGCGAGCACCCTAAAGGCCTGCCTGTCAGGCCTTTTTTAATAATCGACCACACTATAAACCACCACACAAAACGACTGCCTCGTCTTTCTCCCGTTAAGCTGTAACTAAAACTTACCTTTAATTACCCACGCAAAATCATTCTGTGCATAAACTGACGTTATCACTCAGTGGAGTAATTCGTTATGTATTGCATTCAGATCAGCCAGAAGAGCCACTCGCTCATCTGGAGCGATGACCTGCACCCTGTCCCTGAACCGGGCCCGGATCAGGTCAGAATTAGAGTTCATGCTGCAGGAATTAACCGTGCCGACCTGACTCAACGTGATGGCCTTTACCCTCCGCCTGAAGGTGCAAATGGTACGTTGGGGCTCGAGTGCTCAGGTGTCATTGATGCAGTAGGAGAGAAAGTCTCCAGCTTTCAGATTGATGATACGGTATGCGCTCTGCTAGCAGGAGGGGGCTATTCTGAATATGTGTGCGTACCCGCTGTCCAGGTACTACCGATTCCTCAAGGCTTTAGTTTTGTTCAGGCTGCCGCAATCCCGGAGATCTATGCGACTGTCTGGCAAAATATTTTTATGGACGCAGCACTGAAACCCGGTGAAAACGTTCTGATACATGCCGGAGGCAGTGGTGTCGGCACTGCAGCGATTCAGCTTTGCCATACCTTTGGCGCATCGGTTTATACAACACTGGGCGACGAAACTAAGATTCCCCCCTGTTTGGATCTTGGGGCAACTCATTGCTTTCTGAGGCATGAGGGAAGCTTCAAAGAAACTGTACTCGCCTGGACCCAAAACCAAGGTATCGATGTCATCTTAGATCCGGTCGGTGCTGATTATTTGACTGATAATCTCAGTCTACTCAAAGAAGATGGTCGTCTCTGTATGATAGGGGCAATGGGTGGTATGCGGGCAGAAATCGACCTAAGACACGTCCTGATGAAGCGCCTGAAAATCCTGGGCAGTATGCTGAGGCCAAGAACCCCCGCCTATAAACAAAAAGTCCTGCAAGCATTGCTGATCAATGTTTGGCCACTGTTTGAATCAAAAACGATTTCACCTGTGATCGACACGGTATATCCGATAGAACAAGCTATGGAGGCTTTTGATCACCTGGCCAGCAATAGAACATTGGGGAAATTGGTTCTTAGGGTAAGAGAGGATTAAAAAGAGAAAGAAGTCGAGTATAGGCAGATTATCAAACAGCCTGAACCTCAGGCTGTTGAAGTGACTTCAAAGGTGCGCTGTAACATGCGGGCATCGGGACCAGCACGGTGTCGGTCGATGTTCAATTCCAGTGCAACCTGCTGCTTAACCTGCCCCCAAATAGAGGTTTGTTTTTCAGTCAATAACTTACTCAGTGTTTCTAACCGAAACAACTGTGACAAGCCCGCATGGTAAAACAGTAACGATAGCCAAGTGCTGTCAAAACCCCAACTATCGGTATAAACCACTTCGCCTTTCAGTTCTTCATTCAGCTTTTCAGCAACATCACGAACCGAAGCGCCATCTTCCAGCAGCTTAGTCCGTGGAATACCATGCACCATTTCCGCACTGTCATCCCAGTGATCCCACTCAGGCTCAGGGCGGATAAGGCACGAGAATACGCTGCCGTCAGGGCGTGCAAAGCCAACTTCGATCGGATAACTACCCCGGCCAAAACCTGAAGCTTCAACATCAATAATAAAAGGCATCTGAATCTGCTTATCGTTTGTTGTCAAAATTCACTCGTCCCAGTTTGCGGACCAACCACATGGACAACCGGTACACATCCTGTGTGCACCATCGCACACAGCAAGTTTCTGTAAGATACAGAGCAAGCTGCGTGCCAATAGACAGATTATAGATTTAAAGATAAGTTCATGCCATTTGCCTTTTCCAGGCTATGCCGGGTTTTCTGTTCCCAGTAATGACACTGATCAGGGTTTACAGCTAAACCCAGCTCACCTTCACTGCAGGCTTTCGCCATTCTTCGACAAGCCAAAGGGTGCCCCTGCTCCGCAGCACGGACAAACCAGCGTACCGCATTTTCAGAGCTTTTAGTCAGATGACCATAACCCTTCTCATAGATACACCCCATCTGGTACTGAGCTTTAATATCGCCCTGGCGCGCCGCGTCCAGCAGATAGTTAGCGCCCTGCCCCTTATCAAGCGGGGAAATCCCACGGAAATAAAGCAAATGGCCATAGATAGAGAGCGCCTTCAGGTGCCCCTCGTTTGCCGATGCTTTAAACAGTCGCATCACCCACTGATGTCGCAGCTTAGAGTGACGCAACATGGAGGAGTGAAACATTTTCTCAGCCAGCAAAAACTTCAGCCGGGTCATAACGCCAATTTGTTCAGACATAAGCAACCACAGATTACTTTGGTTTATTTTTAACTGAGCAGTCTATTTTCGAGCGGGCAATTCTAACACCGTGCATTTAAGTAACAAGGCTACAAAACAGGTTTATTGATACAAAACGAGCAAAACCGATACGGTTTGGCAAAAAACCGTTACAGCTCATCCTATATATCAATACCAAAAATAGGTAGTGTTCAAAATTCTGTGTCACCCCTATAGTTTACCCTCTACAGGGAGTGA